>JBHLND010000076.1:0-10295 GCA_048937485.1 Promethearchaeota archaeon | reverse complement strand
AAAGCCTCCTGAAGTGTCATGTAATTCGAGTCAAGCGTGGTACCCTGTGCATTGGTTGGATTAGACTCGGTGCCCTTGTCTGCCGAGCTATCCACATCTGATGTGTTAGAGTCATAATCATCATGGGAATTCGTTGGAGCTGGATCTGTGTTAGCCTCAGTCAAAGTATCGAAAGTAGAATCGGGTCCAGCCTGCATGTCTGCGAATGCTGAATGTGTTCCTCTGTCAGCACTCGCATCCACATTTGAGATGCTATCAACATAGTTGGAAATGTCAGCAGCAGGCATTGCACCACCATACGGAACATAATATTCAGGTGCGACAACATCGATTGTTCCTGTGGTAGGAGCCATTAATGTTAATCCAAAAAACACTAGAGAGATCGTAAGTACAAGGGCATTTCTCTTCATTTCAGGTGCTCCATTGATTTCATCTGGCCAGATGGACAAGGAGGAGAATAATCCATAGATGGTTTGAAGCCAATGCATCTGAGACCTGTCAATTCTCAAGGCGGTCCTACAGTGGTATCATTGCTTGTGGCATGGCATGGTCTGATAGATTGATTCCTCTTGCAGTACTTAACCTCAGCTCGAAATTAATAAGAAAATCTTAGACCAACACTCGCCGCATTTAGGGCAAAAGAACCTTGAGAGCGCAGCCTTCATGTCCGTTCCAGAATAGACACAACCATGTTGTTGCCAAATCCGCCGATATTGTGTGTAAGAGCAATTTCGGGTTCATCGACTTGAAGTCCGTTGGGGGCAACTCCACGAATCTGCAAGAATGCGTCTCGAATCTGGGCCACTCCAGTAGCTCCTGTAGGATGCCCTCTTGCTTTGAGTCCACCAGTTGGATTTACCGGATTTGGTCCTTCAACCTCGGTAAGCCCCTCTCGAATGAGATTCATTGCAGCCCCTCTCTCAGCAATCCCGATGTCTTCCATATTGACTATCTCAAGAATAGAGAAAGCATCGTGAAGCTCAAAGACATCAACATCAATGGGGCCAATTCCGGCCATATCAAATGCTGCCTGAGACGCTTCTACAGTCGCATTCATTGACGTTAGAGAAAGTCTGTGCTGAACAGCATGATAATCTGTGGCATGACCAATGCCAATAATTCTGACCGATTGGTCAAAGAGTCCAAGGTCTCTTGTTGTCCGCTCGGAGGCAAGAACCAATGACGCTGCACCGTCACTTGTGGGGCTGCAATCAAACAAAGTGAGTGGAGAAGCAACAATCTTGGAATTACTTACGTCTTCCACAGCGGTTTCCTTTTGGAAATGAGCTAGTGGATTCTTGGCACCATTCCTGTGAGCCTTTACTGGTACAAGAGACAACTCATCGCGTGTGAGACCATATTCATGCATATACCTTCGTGCGACCATTGCAGCGAGCGCAGCAGGAGTTGCACCATATCGGATTTCATTCTCATGCGACATCATTTTAGATAGAATCTGGGATGCTGTTTTCCGGTCTACACTAGACATCTTTTCAGCACCGATTACAAGGGCTAGCTCGGAGATGCCAGCGGAAATCAGTGAGAACGCAGTTTCAAAGGCGCTAGATCCTGAGGATGGTCCTGTTTCAACTCGCGTACCTCCAGCAGGGACTATGCCAAGTCTGTCGGCAAGGAGCGTAGATAAATGCCCAATGCCTGTAAACTCATCAGGATTTTGGCTTCCAACAACGATTCTGTCATAGGTCATTTCAGCTGTCTGTGAGTCCAGAATTGCCTGCGTTGCAGCAGACTCTGCTAATTGAAGCAACGAGTCTTCGAGGACACCAAAACGAGTCATTCCGGCTCCAATGATGAACACAGGTTCCATGACCTCACATCCTACTCGATTAGAATCAGAAGTGAATCAGGAGTAACGTTTGACCCAGAATCGACATGAACCTCCTTAACTAATCCGCCCGAAGGTGCCTTTAGTTCGTTAAACATTTTCATGGCTTCAAGAATGCAAACTGTCTGCCCACGGGATACCTTGTCGCCCACTTTGACATGAACTTCTGTGATCTTGCCAGGCATTGGCGGGTAGACTCCTCCTGCTAACTTCTTGCTCCCACTTGGACGGGCGGCTGTTGTCTTTACTTCAGTTTCCTTCCTGACACGGGACCATTCAATCTCATGCGCAACATTGTTCAGTTCTAGAGAAATGCTGCTGCCAGTCCTTCGCAAAATGCGAATTGCGTGGTCCGTATACGTATCATTTACGCACCATAGACCGTCCTCGTCCTGTGAAACCTTCAATGTAAAGCTCTCATCGCCAACCTTGACGATTAGAAGACCACCCTCGTCAAGCTTCTTCAATTCAATTCGATGAGTCTGATTATCTATGGTCAAGTCGTATTCTGAACTCATCATGGACCCCCCTGGCTTCTCCTCCGCATCGCGTCTCTGCGTCCAGCTGATGCCCAAGCCGAGCTAGAACGCTCCCATTGACCGAGCATATGAGTTGTTGGTCGAGATGCATGAAGCTCATCCACTCCTGCCTGCCCCCAAGCGTCCCCTGACATCACAGGCGCTTTAATACCTCCAGCAGTTTGATTACTCATATGAAGCACTGATGCAATAATCGCCAATTCGTGCTCCATGGACATCTCACCCCGCGCTCGTTGCTGAGCCTTTCTCTTAAGAAAGTCCAAGGCATATTGAGGGAATAGTGCATAGGACACCAAATCTCGAGGAGTGTGAGGAATATCCTTCAAGGCCTCTCTTGCTGCAGGCAGCTCTGGTTCAAGAAGGGCAGCAGGACGGTCTTTGATTGGCTCCTCATCGCCAATAGCCTTCTTCTTGATTTCTGGGTCGATCTCAGCAGGAGGTCGTCCGTAGTATCCTCTGATGTATTGCTTTATCTCATGTGGAATCATGCTGTAGCGTTCGCCAGTGACTACATTCAATGTTGCTTGCGTGCCTACAATTTGACTTGACGGAGTTACGAGGGGAGGATATCCTAACTCTGCTCGGACCTTTGGAACTTCTGCTAGGACTTCATCATATTTGTCCAACGCACCCTGTTCTCGAAGCTGATTATCCAGATTGGAAAGCATACCACCAGGCACCTGAAATACCAGTACTTGCGGATTTACTCCTTTCAGACTACCTTCGAATTGCGTATACTTGCCGCGGATCTTCCTGAAGTAGTCAGCGATGTCGGCTAGTAAACTAAGATCCAAGCCGGTGTCACGAGGCGTACCCCTTAGTCCTTCGACAATCGACTCAACTGCAGGTTGAGAGGTCGCCATCGATAGTGATGATATAGCACAATCTACTATGTCAACACCTGCATCTGCGCCACGGAGGTATGCCATTGATGCCATGCCGCTAGTATAGTGCGAGTGCAATTGGATAGGAATATCAATCTCATCCTTCAACATGGAAACTAATTCAAAGGAAGCCTGCGGAGAGATGAGCCCTGCCATATCCTTGATGCAAATTGAGTCAGCTTCAAGCTCGTAGAGTCTTTTTGCATCTTCTACAAACTTCTCATTGCTATGGAAGGGACTTAATGTGTAGCAGAAACTCGCCTGTACATGGCCGCCTGCTTTCTTGACGAATTTCATCGGAGTTTCCAGATTCCGGATGTCATTCAATGCATCGAAAATGCGAAAGATGTCTATCCCAACTTTGACAGCCTCATTAACAAAAGCTTCCAAGACGTCATCTGGATAAATGCGATATCCAACTACGTTTGAAGCTCTTAGCAGCATCTGGAACTTCGTCTTTGGCATGGCGCCCCTAAGCATTTCGACCCGTTCCCACGGATCCTCATCCAAGAAACGCATCATAGAATCGAAAGTAGCACCGCCAAACATCTCCAAGGAATGATAGCCCACTCTCTCTATCTTCTCGCAAACTGGAAGCATATGCTCTGTTCGCATTCTTGTTGCTATGAGGGACTGATGTGCATCACGAAGCGTTGTGTCAGTAATCTTGAGTTTCGACATCGCGAACCGAGAAATTCAGAGAGTCCATCGTATTTAGTAGTTCTGCTATGGAGATTCTGCCAGGAAGCGATACGCTCCGATTTAGTATTGCAGTCGAATTGAATGATAGATTTAATAGAAAGCTAATGGATTAGATGTTCTTTGCGTAATATCTTAAGGAGGTGAAAGAATGGTCAAATTCATCATACTGGGGAATCTGACTCAGAAGGGGATAACAACCATCAAGGATGCCGCCAAGAGGCAAAAACAGGCTAATGAAATTGCGGCTTCCTTTGGTTGCAAGATTCACAGCTTGTACTACACGATGGGACGATATGATTGGGTTGCAGTAGTAGAAGGTCCTGATATTGAGTCAGCAATGAAGTCGTTATTCGTGTTTGGTCGGGGAGGTACAAACAGAACTGAAACGCTGGTAGCGATTCCCTCTGATGAGGCGGTAAAGCTAATTGGCGAACTACCGTAGAGTCACTTCTCTGGAAACATATCAGAAACGAGAACAGCAGCCCTTTTCACGAATTTGGGGCATAGCTCTTGAAATATGCCAGTCTGCCGTCCCCGCTCTAGCTCTGCTGGGTTGCTTATGTCAAGTCCAGTTAGTTCCCTGCAAATGACAGTATCAAACTCATTCTTGAACTTGGCAATGAACTCCTCACCATGGTGGTAGGTACGATTCTTATGACCTTTCACATCAAGTGCAGATTGGCTTGTGATCATACCTATAGCGAGAATTGCACCGGTCACTGCTCCACAGACATTCCCTTCGTGACTGACACCGCCCCCTAGACCAGCAGCCAAGTACGGGAATTCATCCATGAACATTCCTTTTTCTTCAAGAACTGCTCGAAGAACTGCTTGTGCGCAGTTGTAGTCTCTTCCGAAATATTCCAAAGCAGTCTTCCCAACATCTGTCATAGTTGTACACCTACGTATCCTTGGCGATGCAGCGCGTGATTTGAAATTTCCTACTGGCGAAAGCCATTATCAGGACGTGTACTGCAGGTGGCCCTAACAATGCTTTTGTGCGGTGATGCTCTCAGACCAGTTGTTGGTGGCCTATCTTGTCTGTGGAGGAAACACAGGAATCTGAAGCTGGATATCAAACACTTCGAATGATTATAGAGGCTTTGCAGGACTCGCAGAATGAAAAGTCCCAAATTGCAATCAAAATGGTAGCTGCATGGGTTATGGCACAAGCTTGGTTGAGAGCCAAGAATTGGGTAGAGGAGCACAGAGAGATTGACGCCACAATGGTGGAATTGGCAGGGGGTATAGCAAAGATTGTTGATAAGGCCGGATTATCTATTGATGAGAATCCAGAACTTGAGAACGTCCTAGGTCAATTATGGAAGAATGGCCTTGCTCAACTGAAGTACGCTCCTGATGAATTAGAGAGATTGATTCTCGCTGAAAGGACGGATGTTAAATCTCTCATTCTTGATGCTCTGGGAAATTTAACTGCGTATCTCAACAAGGAAGACGCTCCCATCGTTGAACGACTCCTTTGGGAGATTATGACGATTGAAGAATCATCCTTTGTCAATCTTGGGAATGTTTTGGATAAGCAGAGTGAAACCATCCATTCTATGATGTCATCAGCTCGAGGAATGCCGCAGAGAATTGAGGAGTTTATCGAAAATCTAAGTGATGAAATCGCAGAACTCCAGATTCTTAGGTATAATGGCAGGACTGCAACTCGCTGCGTGACAGATCTTATGGTGATGGATAGGATTGTAGACAATCTCCCATATACAGTTCGTGACTTGAGGATGCATTTCGAAGATATTGAACCTCTTGCAGCAAGATGGGAGGAACTCGAGCTTCAGACTGTCTTGGCTATAGTGTTGAAAGATGAGCGAGCCAAGAATCTAGTGAGTTTGTACGAGGAACTCTGTGATTGGCGTACGCCCGTCTATAGCGGGCTCTTGTGTATACAGGAAGGAAATCTTAGACAAGCAAGACATCACTTTGCATTGTGGACAAATACACAGTACGGAAGGTCTGAGTTCTCTGCTTTCAACAATCTAGCAATAGTAACAGCCAGAATAGGAAAGGGGAAGAGCCGTGATGTTTCCAGACTCTTGGATCAGGCATTGGAAATGAATCCAGACATCCCACAGATATGGCTAAACAAAGGATTATGCATGCTAGAGTCTTGGAGAAAGGACAAAGATGAGTCATTTTGGAAGGAGGCTAAAAAGGCTCTTGACAGAACCCTTGCTCTAGACTCAAATAACGCCCAAGCACACATAGCCATAGGAGAACTTCTCCTTGGAAAGGGAGATGAATCAACGGCTCTGAAGTATTATGAAGAGGCTTTCCCAAATCAGCCAGATGATTTGAAGATTCTATCTGTCATGGGAGTTCTGTATTGGAGGAACTTTGGGGTGGGAGATTCGGCAATGCTTCGTGAACTCATTGATATTTTGAAACGGATATCGTTTATCGAACCTCAATATTACAGAGTCTGGTCAGCTCTTGGCAACTCCTTACTTCTAGGTGCAGAGTTTGAGAAGGCTAGAAATGCACTCATGAAAGCGCTGGAATTGGAGGTCAATAGCCAAAATCGTGCAAAATTCTTGTCCAACGTTGGCGTAACCTATGCCAAGGAAGACAAAATCGAAGAGGCAGAGGAGATGCTAAGGAAAGCGACTGAAGAAGATCCCAATTGTCCAGAAATCAGCTATAATCTAGGTTTAGTTCTTCATTCACAGAACATGTGCACAGCTGCATTGAATCACTATTTGAAAGCAATGAAGCTAAAGGAGAATTTTCCTGAGTGCTTGTACAATATGGGTATGCTTCTTGAGAGCCTAGGTCATATAGACAGAGCGATTAAAGCATATCAGAATTGCAGCGAGCTTGATGAAACCCATTTCAGGTCAAGAGCAAGATTGGGAAGTCTGCTGATTTCTCAGGGAGAATTCGATGAAGCAGAGGTTGCGCTGTTGGAAGCTCTGTCGATGAATTCGGAGGATGGCAAGCTCTGGTTCGAGATTGGACAATTGATAGATGAGACTGAGAGAAAGGCAATCAATCTTGAAGGGATAGGGATGGGTTCAGTAAATCGAAAAAGAGTGCGGAACCGCGCGGGTTCTGAGGAAAACTGGAAGGACTGGGGACTCTCTGATTATGAGCTTGTTGGAATCTATGATGAAGAGTTCATGATCATAATGGAACTATGAGCCGTGAAATGAGTTCCCTAGGTAGAGATACCGTCAAGAGCCTCGATTAGGAGCCAGACAAATTCCTCAGTTCGCTTCACAACATCCCAATCTACATTCTCAAAGATATCTGAGGGTTGATGCCAATTAGGAATGACTCCATCTTGTCGGTAGCCCACAAAGGTTAGACATCGAAGGCCAGCTTTAATTCCAATAGCTCCATCAGTGTATGCCCCTCGCATCTCAGTTGAATAGGCACCTAGTGTAGGATTATCACGGGATACTTGATCAGCCAGCCGAACCAAATCAATGTCGCTCGCAAATGGAATTATGAGGGTTTCTTTCGTTAGATAGCAGGGACTTGCCTCCATTCCTCCAACGTTATCCAGAGTCAGATAGATGGCACCATCCAATTCATCGATATGAGAGTCTACCCAAGCTGCAGCTCCGTAGGAACCTACTTCCTCACAGCCACAATTAACAGCCCAGACTTTCGTATGGCTTAGTGGGGCTTCGGCCAACCGTGCAGCAAGTCCCAGGACTATGGCGGCGCCTGATGCATTATCATTTGCGCCAGACGAGAACGACGTTCTATCAGCTGACACTGCCATTAGAAATAGAAGCAGTAAAGGAATTGAAAAGAGAAGCGTAAGCATTCGAAGCACAACCCAATCGAAGAACAGGCTAAGAACGAAAAGAACCAGCATTAAGACTCCACTTAGAAAGGTAGCAGTGGTTAACCGCTTGAAGAATGATAGCCATCGAAGCGACCGGTGCGTGATAGGCATTCGATGAGTATCAATATGACCGACAAGAACAATTACTTGCTTCACCTCACCGGTTGGTTCAATGGCGGCGCTAACATTCTGGCTCTGGCCCTTGGGTAGAATCCAGCGAAAAGGATTAGATTTGAACGAGAGCTCCAAAACTAGTGAAAGCAAAGCAATCACAGCAATAATTGAGGCCAAAACTGCTCCAATAAACGCAAAGAACCAATACGCAGTTTCTGCAAGTAGCATCAAAAGGGTTCCAAGGGCAAAGGGATACCATGCTGATTTTGCACTAGTGAAGTGCTCTCTCAGTGGGGATAATCCAATCTCCCTATATACGCTCTCTGCATAGTCAGCAGCTTTTCTTTCTTCCTCAGTAGTAGAACCGCGAGGACCAATTACTACAGAGAGCTGTCGTACATGTTCTTTGATTGCATCAATTATGGACATGGAACATGACTCCTAAAGCTAGAAATCAGGCCACAAACCGCATTATGAATTCATCTGTAGAGAACCGAGAATCTGGCTTCAAACCCTAGAAGCATGGACCTTACTCAGCGTCCTGTTTGAGTTTTTGCAGACGCTTCTTCTCTTTACTAGTGTCGTATACTCCAACCGCTTGCGCACATGCAGGACCCATTGACAAAATCCTAGACATTGGTGATGGAACGTGCAATTCAATGGAGGAACCCTTATGACTGCGACCAACTGATGCTTTCTCGAAGTAAAACACTGCAAGTGCTGCAGCTACCGTGGTCGCAAGTGGAATAATTAGGAGGTCCATAGTTCGGGGTTTAATCAATGCAATATAATGCCTGCATTCTCAGCATTTCTCTGCGTGATCTTCAGAACACGGACAATTGGTCGATAATGAGGACAATGCCCTGAAGAACCGAACCAGCAAAAGGACTCTGTTCAAGCTATCCTGAAATAGCTCAAAGTTGGCATTGCTAATACTCTTGGGACGGGACTCTACTAATGACGGAAGTTGTTCTTCTACTTGGTGCATCAGGCTCGATGGGTTTTGAGGCTTTTAAGGAACTGTGGAATCGAAGACAGACCGCCAACGAAACCAAGTACAAGATTGCCCTGCTTCAACGCCCATCCAATCGCAACAAAGCACTGTTCGCAGAATATGAGCAAGAGTGCGGTGCCAATTCAATCCCCCAGAGAGGAGTAGTGGAGAGTGAAGAACTCAGGATAGTATGGGGAGACGCAACTAATTACTTTGATATCTTGGAGGCCGTCAGAGATGTTGACTGGATTCTCTGTCCGATGGCATTCATTGCTCCGGCTGCAGACCATAACCCTGAGATGTCAAAAGCTGTCAACACAACGGCAATTCAAAATGTAATCAAGGCAATCTATGAGTTGGGGGGAGAGAATCGGATCAAGTTAGTCTATGTCGGATCGGTTGCTGAAACCGGAGATAGGTTACAGTCCATCCACATGGGCCGTGTCGGCGACCCTCTGAAGCCAAGTGTGTTCGATTTCTATGCAACGTGCAAGATTGCTGGGGAGAGAGCCATAATTGAGTCTGGACTGAAGTACTGGGTTTCCCTTCGTCAGACCTACATAGCCATTCCAAACACAATGGACCTTATGGACCCAATTATGTTTCATCAGCCAATAGACACCTGCATTGAATTGAACACTGCAAGAGATGCAGGACGTGGTCTCGTGAATTGCTTGGATGTCCCCGAGGATTCGGACTTCTGGAGAAGGGTCTACAACATGGGAGGCGGACCCTCATGTCGCGTCACATTTCTCGAAATGATCGCCAAGATGATGAAGATATTCGGTTTGGGAAACTACAGAAAGATTATGGAAAGAAAGTGGTTCGCTACTCGCAATTTCCACTGTCAGTATTTTGAAGACAGCTGGGTACTCAACGAGTACATTCACAACTGGGGAGATACTCTGGAAGATTACTATCAGCAGGTGAGAGAGAATCGCCCGATATCTGTAAGAATTGCCGCTGTCTTGAGCAAGATACCTGGATTTCAAACACTGATTCAAAGAGCAGCTTATCGTCGCATGAAAACAATGGTCACTGGAAAGGATGGAACTCTCTATTGGTATGAGAGTAGGAATGAACCCCGTATTAGGGCATTCTATGGTTCCTTTGAGGAGTACGAATCAATTGGGAATTGGAATGACTCGGATATGCCCAATCTAAATCCAGACTGGAAGCGGCTCAATCACGGATATGATGAATCAAAGGCCAGGCTCGAGATCGAAGACTTGAGAAGCGCAGCCACGTTCAGGGGAGGAAGCCTTGTTTCGTCTTCCTGGAATGGAGATATGTATTCATCACTCAAATGGAGATGTGCATTTGAGCACGAGTTCGATGGCACGCCCTACCTTGTTCTGAAGACTGGACATTGGTGCCCTTATTGTGAGGCCCCACCCTG
>JBHLND010000075.1:0-10315 GCA_048937485.1 Promethearchaeota archaeon | reverse complement strand
ATTCATGCTTTCTATTCCCAACCGACTAGCTTATGTGACACCAATACCATCGATTCCCACCTTGTTTAGGGGCTAGCAGAATGTACGAGCGCTTTGACCTATCGGACCAAGTCTTTGTCGATAGGGAAGACTATCTTGGTTGGATGGACGAAGCGCTGGAGAGATGCAAGAAACATAGTGTTGTTCTCCTTCTTCGTGGGATTGGTGGCATCGGTAAGAGCTCGTTACTTGAATACTGGAACAGGACTATTGAATCCACCATCCGTTTGGATTGCGATCAGCATATTGGCTTCTACGATCGCCTAAATGTCCTAGCAAAGGGTGCAGTGCTCCTAGGTATCCCTCTACAGAGATTCGACCTTCTTTGGCAAATTCGGCAAAGATTCGTCGAAGGTGTTGAACCGGTAAGGGAGAAAGGGCGCGAATGGGCCAAGGACATTTTTCAGGCTATTCCCTTCATCGGGTCACTCGCAAGTATTGGAAGCGCCCTTCGTGGTATTGGAGCTGAGGTTGCTCCAAAGATTAAGAGTAGATACGGTTCGGTTGGACAGTGGCTTCAGGATAGACTAGGCAAGGACTACCTTGAGAAACTACTAGAGATACTTTGGAAGGAACCACGACATGCAGAGATTCTCTACCTTGATGCGCTTTTGGAGGACCTGAATTTCCGCAGCAATTCAGCGCAACCACTTCTCTTTCTTTTGGATCATTTTGAGTACGTGGACTGCGATACTCCACTCTGGCGTTACAGTGGAAAGAAAATTAGTGAGGCCGAGCTGTGGTGCGTGTTTCTATCTTCGCTCAACAATAGTGTGGGTGTGATGGGTAGTAGAAGGTCAGTCCCAGAAACAGTGGAGATCAAAGAGAATGTTGAGGAGAAAGAACTCACTGAATTGGATGAAGAAAGCACGCGTGAGTTACTCGAGAAGAGAAATGTGACTGGCAAATCAATTCAGGACCGCATTGCTAGCGTGAGTGGGGGTAATCCGTTCGTTATCGATGCCATTTGTGACATGAAGGATGCAGGAGTCATCTCGTTAGATGATGTAGAATGCCTTCGTGCGGACACCCTTGATGAAGTACGTTTGAAGACTTGGCGTCGCCTCTTCAACATGACAGAAGGGCTTCAAGACATCATAAATCGAGCCGGGTTATTGGAGTTCTTTGACCGCGAGGTCCTAGAGATTATTGCGCCATCATTGACAACAGATATGTGGAACCGTCTTCTGCGGCTGAGCTTTGTTCGAGCTCGGGACGACGGAACTTGGGTATTTCATGACCTCGCATGCGAGCTAATCATTGCTGAGTTGGGGCACCGAATCAAGAGCTTAGCAAACGAAGTAGTTGAGTTGCTTGAAAATGAGGCGGTTGAAACTGGAAACATGGCTCTTGTTGGACACGCTTTTTCAGTCAGTGCTCTCTCGTCTGAAGAAGATGCCATTGAAGATGCCAATGCGAGAATCACTGCCTTGGTGAGGAAGGATGACATTTACAATGCAATGGCAATATTGGAGAATATGAGGTTTCATTCAGACAAGGGCAAAGCAGAGATTCTTGGACTTAAGGCTAAGGCATTAGTGAATCTGAATCGCTACGCTGAGGCTGAGGATGCTGCTAGAGAGGCAATACGAGTCAATGAGGAATTGGCGAAGGATGAACCCGACAAGCATCTTGGTAGTGTAGCAGAATACCTTACCGAGCTATATCAAGTACTCAGGTTTACTCGATACGATGAAGCACGTGAAACCTTGACAAGAGCTGTGAAAATCCAAAGAGATGTCGCGAAACAGGGAACTCCCAAGCAGCTCAATTTGCTTGCTTGGATTCTACTTGCATATGCATGGTCATTGCAGGTCTCTAACCCCCTAGAGTCAATATCCCTTGCTGAAGAAGCTGTTGAGATATATCGGAGGATTGACAATGTGGCTCAACTCCCGTACGCCCAGAATATTCTTGCAGCAATGACAGGGCTGTCTAACAAATGGTCTGAAGCAGAGATGATTTATCATGAGGCTTATGACTTACAAGAGAAACTTCTTGCATCTGAGCCCGATAACACTCGATATGCAAATACGCTGTCAGCTATCGTTAATGGCCTTGCAGTACTATCAACCAACACCGGAAAGCTAGAGGATGCCGAACGGTTTTACATTGAAGCTCTGAAAATTAAGAAACGACTAGCTGAACGAGACTGTGATGTATTCCTGCCAAGATTAGGCTTGTCGTATTGGAACCTGGGTATTCTCTATCTTATCACAAATAGGCTTGACTTGGCTGAAAAGCAATTTCTAGAGGAAACGAAGATAGCAGAAGAGCATCATGATGAAGCACCGGAAGTATACAGAGGGTGGATTGAGCGAGACAAATTCTGCCTGAGCCTCGTCAGTTTAGCGCGCGGGATGCTTCCTCAAGCTATGGATTTGATTGACGAAGCCATTGATATGTGTAGGGAACGAATCAGGTTAGGTGCCCCTATTAGGAATCTATGGCTGGGTGAACTACTCCATGCGTCAGCCACAATGCGTATGAAGACTGGCGACTACGAAGAAGCAGAGAAGGCACTCCTAGAAGCCATTCAGATCTTTCGAGATTCCGAGCCTTTAGCTTCTCGGAGTCAGGGAGTATTCGCTTCATTTCTGAGCAACTATGCAATTCTTCTCTGGCGAACTGCTCGATTTTCTGATGCAAAGAAGATGCTTGATGAAGCAATCGGGATTTCTAAAGAAAAAGTAGAAGAAGCACCGGAGGCTTACAAGGGGCTTCATTCCAACTTGCTCTGCAACCTTGCCATTATACAGGCGGACAACGATGAGCTGGAATCTGCAGAACCTCTTTTCCAGGAGTCATTATCCCTTATCGAGTATCTAGCCAAACGAACACCTACGCAGTATATAGACCATCTCGCTTTGGTGCTTCACAATTACTCCCATCTTCATCACAAGGCAGGTCACAAGAAAGAATCCAAACTGCTACTAGAGAGAGCGATTGAGATCAAACGTGAACTGGTTGAGAAATTCCCTGAGATCTATGGACCCAGTCTAGAGCTGTCACTCAGTAATCTTGGAGTGATGGAGGGGAACGTGAAGAAGCAGTTGGAGTGGGAGGAGAAACACATCAGATTTGAGGAACTGCCGTAGCCGCCAATGACCGACGCCCTTATGTCAAGCTGTGTTGCATACAAAAGACGCGTGGCCAGAGGAATGCCAAGTGTACGAGCACTTCCGTCCGTCCGAAAGGGTCTTTGTAGATAGAGAGGAGCATTTAGACTGGATGTCGGAAGCGCTTCAACGGTGCACGGAAAAAAGTGTCGTTCTTCACATTCGCGGAATCGGCGGGATTGGTAAGAGCTCACTTCTTGACCATTGGCACCAGACTGTGGAGAAGAGCATTATTCTGGATTGTAGTCGCATAACCGATTTCTTTGGGCGGCTTGACGTGATTGCCAAGGGTGCAGTTCGACTTGGAATTTCGCTGAGTAGATTTGATGTATTGTGGAGCATTCGCCAACGGTTCGTGCAGGGTGTTGAACCTGCAAAGGAGGAAGGTAGAGGCTGGGCTATGGATATTATAGCTCCGCTGCCGTTCATCGGATCTCTCACTGGAATTGGCACTGCAATCAAGACGATCAGTCAGAAGATTTCCCCGAAACTCACCGGCAAATATGGCAGTCTTGGGAGCTGGTTGCAGAGTCGACTTGGCAAGGACTATCTGGAGGAGCTCCTTGAGATTCTCTGGAAAGATCCCCGGAATGCTGAGTTCTTATATCTTGACGCACTTCTTGAAGACTTGAATAATCGCAAGGACTCCAAGTCCCCTATTCTTATCATCTTGGACGGCTTCGATTATGTTGACGATGATGATTTACACTGGACCTACAAGGGAAGAAGAATTGCTGAGGCAGAGCTGTGGTTTGTCTTTCTTTCGAGTCTCGTGAACTCGGTAGGTGTAGTCGCAAGCCGAAAGGCATTACCAAAGAAAATGGATGTCACTCTCAACATTGAGGTGGCTGAGCTGTGTGAATTGGACTGTGATAGTTGCCTAGAGCTTTTGGCAAGGAGAAACTTAATTGATGATGCACTTCAACAGAAGATCATTGAGGTGAGTGGCGGCAATCCCTTCATTCTCGACACGATATGCGACATGTTCTCAATGGGTGGGCTCTCGTCAGAGGATGTGGAGAGCTTCAGGGGTGATACTCTGGAAGAGGTTCGCAATAAAACCTGGAAGAAACTCTTCAGTCAGGTCAAAGACCTTGAACCTGTCATTGAACATGCAAGCCTACTACCGCATTTCGATAGGTATCTACTAGAGGTTGTCTATCCCAAATTGAAGACGTTTCAATGGGAACAGCTAGTCAGGTTCAGCTTCGTTAGAGATAGAGGCGACGGAACTTGGGAGCTTCACAGTCTGGCGAAGGATTTGGTATTGGCAGAGCTAGGGCGGCAGTTAGGACCTTTGACTTCAGAGGTGGCCACTCTACTAGAAAAGGAGTCTGAGGAAGAGGACAATCCCGCTCTTCTGGGTTTTGCATTCACAGTTGAATCTCAGTATTCTGAGGAAAAAGCGATTCTGAATGCAAAAGAAAAGATCATGTATCACATTAGAAGGGAATCCATTAAGAGGGCTCTCGCCATTCTGGATAATCTTGCCTTCAGAACAACGCGGGGCAAGGCAGAAATCCAAGGCATGCTTGGCTGGGCCTTTCATTTGGAGGCTCGGCATGCAGAAGCAGAAGCTGCGCTAAAGTATGCCATTGGTGCTCTGGAGGAGCTGGCAAGTAAGGCTTACGACGAAGACATTGATACTCTTGGTCTTTATACATCGATTCTGGGCATCACAATGCAATACACTTCAAGGTATCGGGAAGCAGAAGACGCCTTTGGCAGGGCAGTTGAAATTCAGAGGCGATTGGTCGATGTAAATCCAGAACATCATTCAGAGATTCTTGGGGGAATTCTGGGCTATTACGGGTTCTTTGTTGGTGCCACTCTAGGGCAGGCAAAGAGGGGGCAACCGCTGGCACAAGAGGCGGTCGATCTATTTAGGCAATCCGAGAATCAACGAGAACTCCCTTGGGCATTGAATATCCTTGCCGCGGTTCAGCAGGATTCTTCCAAAGAGATCGACCTCTATCTAGAAGCCATCAATTTGCAAAGGGAGGAATTAGCTAAGGATCCGGATAATACTCGTGCTAAAGCTGTGCTGGCTGCAATTTGCGGAAATCTATCGCCCAGATTGCTTGTCACTGGACGGATCTCAGATGCAAGTGACATACACCAAGAGATGATTACAATACGACGAGAGCTAAACGACATAAATCCTGATGTCTATGGGGGGCGCCTAGCTCTTGCCCTAATGCAAGGCGGGCTGTTTCATCTGCAAAATCGCAATTACAGTCGAGCAGAAGAGCATCTGAGGGACGCAATACGTAGGCTTGAGATATTGTTGGAGAATGAGCCTGAAGGATGGGATTATGCTCTAGCTCATTCTCTTTTCCGTCTTACGCGAGTTCTAACAGTCTCCGGAAGGGCATCTGAGGCTGATTCGGCAATTGGCAGAGCTATTCTCTTAAAGAAAGGTGAATTGAGCCGAACTGCGAATCGTCCATCTCTCAACGCGGAGCTGGCACAGGAACTTGGTCTGAGTGTTTTGCCTTTGTATGCTAAGACCTTCAGGGTTTCGAAAGCAGACGAAGTGATAGATGAAATGTACGGGCTTCAACGGGAATACATGAGCCAGTCAGCTATGTTTGATTATGTGGAGGGCCTTTGTCTCAACAATAGTGGCGCCTGCAAACTCAATTTGAACATACTAGAAGATGCAAAAGGCACACTTGAAGAGGCAGTATCCATTCTTGAACAACATCAGGATCTCAATGGCCTATTATCAAAGAAAGCCTTTGGAACTTCGCTATGCAACCTTGCTATTGTCCGTAGAAGACAAGGGCAGAAGCAAATGGCAAAGGGCCTCTATCTACAATCAATATCTCTGATTGAAGAGAAATTGGATCGCCTTCCCATTAAGATGCAAGATGACTATGCTATCATCCTCAGCAACTACTCGCTTCTGCTGAACGAAATGGGATTATGCAATGAGGCTGAAGCCTGTCTTGAAAAAGCACTGCACATAAAGAGACAACTAGTTGAAGCGTGTTCTCCTGCGTACGAATCAACACTAGCTGTTTCACTCAACAATCTAGGAGTACTATATTCGGCATCCAATAGACTCAAGGCTGCAGAGCAGTCATTCAATGAGGCCATTCCGATTCAAACGGAACTTGTCAGGCGCACTCCTGAAATGTATCAGGCAGGATTGGCTTCTTCTCTTCACAACCTCGGGATACTGCTGCAGAAGACAGGGAGATTATCAGACGCTGAAGAAACGCTGAGAGCAGGCCTGGAGATATGGGAGGAGTTGTTGGACAAGGCTCCAGATGCATTCAATCCCAAACTTGCCAAAACGTTGCACCATCTGAGTGTCACACTCATGGAAGCAGGAAAAGGGCAAAATGAGATGAAGGCCATTAAGAAGCGGCTCGCGAGCATAGGCTTCAAACCTCCGGCTAATGCTGAGTTATGGATAGAAGAAGAGGAGCCTCTATTTTATCGGTAGCCAACCGACTAGCTTATGAGATAGTTTTACGATTGCGTTTACCGCGTGACATGGGGTCAGGAGAATGTATGAACACTTCCGCCCGTCCGAACGAGTCTTCGTAGACAGAGAGGAGCATCTAGATTGGATGTCAGAGGCGCTCAAAAGATGCAAGGAAAAGAGCGTCGTACTCCATCTTCGTGGTATAGGTGGTATTGGAAAGAGTTCACTTCTCGAGTATTGGCACCAGACCATTGAGAGGAGTATCATTCTGGACTGTAGCCGAATAGCCGATCTCTTTAGCCGACTTGATGCAATTGCCAAGGGCGCCGTTCGCCTTGGAATTGGTCTTAGCAGATTCGACGTGTTATGGAGTATACGTCAGCGTTTCGTTCAAGGGGTGGAACCTGCAAAGGAAGAGGGTAGAGGATGGGCAATGGATATCATTGCGCCATTGCCATTCATAGGGTCTCTTACTGGAATTGGAACTGCAATCAAGGCCATTAGTCAGAAGATTTCGCCAAAGATAACTGGTAAATACGGTAGTCTCGGTAGCTGGTTGCAGAGCCGGCTTGGGAGGGACTACGTAGAAGAGCTTCTTGAGATTCTTTGGAAAGATCCGCGCAATGCTGAGTTTCTCTACTTGGATGCCCTCCTAGAGGATTTGAATAACCGGAAAGATGCTGATACACCTATACTCCTTGTCCTGGACGGATTTGATGATGTGGATGATGAAGAGCCGCGCTGGAACTACCGTGGGCGGAAGATACCAGAGGCAGAGTTGTGGCTTGTCCTTCTATCAAGTCTCTCAAATTCTGTCGGCGTAGTGGCTGGTAGGAAGGCTTTACCACGTAAGATGGATGACTCTCTCGATATTGAAGTGGCTGAATTACGTGAACTAGACAACGCGAGCTGTCTAAAACTTCTTGTGAAAAGGGAAACGATTGATGAGGACCTTCAACAGAAGATTGTCGATGTAAGCCGAGGGAATCCCTTCATTCTCGACACCATATGTGATATGTTTTCATTGGGAGGTCTCTCATCAGAGGATGTTGAAAGCTTCAGAGCTGACACGCTTGAAGAAGTTCGCACAAAGACTTGGAAGAAGCTCTTCAGCCAAGTCAGAGAGATGGAGCCCATAATTGAACGAACTAGCCTAATCCCGTACTTTGATAGGAGTCTGCTAAAGGCTATTGTGCCAGGATTGAAAACCTATCAATGGGAACAGCTAATTCGATTTAGCTTCGTCAAAAGCCGAGAGGACGGAATGTGGGTACTTCATGATCTTGCCAAGGACCTTGTTATAGCAGAGCTAGGAACGCAATTGGGACCTCTATGCATGGAGGTTTCAAATCTGCTTGACAAGGAATCAGAAAGTGAGGGGAATCTCCACCTACGAGGATTAGCAATTTCCGTTGAAGCTTTAGTTTCAGAAGAAGATGCAATCAGAAAGGCTAGGGAACTTGTCAATGATCTAAACAAGAGAGAGTCAAGCAAAGCCGCCCTGAGTATCCTTGGTAGCCTTGTTCTTAGAACTGTAGAAGGAAAAGCTGAGTATCTGGGCATGCTTGGCTGGGCATTGAACTCGGGTACAAGATATGCAGAATCAGAAGCTGCATTGAAAGAATCGATTGGTGTATTCGAAGAACTAGTTAGGAAGGACTTTGCCAATTACGGTCCTAGTCTGGGCGTCTACCTCAGAATTCTGGGAGACCTTTACCTGTGGACTTCGAGACCTCGAGAGTCTGAAGAAAGCCTCCTGCGTGCAATTGAGCTTCAAAGAAGATTGGTGGCCGAAAACAATGGTGTGAATTTGGAAGATCTAGCTGAATCACTTGCAGAGTACGGTTTTGTACTTGCAAATGCCATGGCTCGAATACCTGAAGCAGTTCCACTTGCTAAAGAAGCGGTCCAAATCCTTAAGCAAATTGAGAATACGGATATGTTGCCCTGGGCCTTGAATGTCCTAGCCACAACCCAGATTGATCCCAGAGAGAGGATTTCTCTCTATAAGGAAGCGAGGGAATTACAGTCCGCCCTAACACGAAAAGAACCCGATAACGCTCGACAGAAGGCAATTCTTGCAGCTATTTGCCACAACTTAACGTATCCGTTGTATTGGGAAGGAAGGATCAAAGAAACAGAAGATTTGCACCACGAAGTTATCAGACTGAGACGAGAACTCACTGATTTGGACCACAATGTATACGGGTGGCGTTTGGCAATGGCTTTGAATAACTACGGAGATTTTCTTTGGCAAACCCGGCAGCTCAGTAAAGCAGAGAAACCTCTCCAAGAGTCTGCACAGATGTATGAAGAGTGGATGCAAGAAGAATACGGAGCGTATGCAACTAATTTAGCTAATAATCTGTCCCTTCAGGTTTCCTCTCAAATTATCCATGGAAATGTTGCTGAAGCCTACAATTTGGCAGGCAGAGCTAAAGAAATGCTAGACAAGCATCTGGAAACGATTGTCGAGTCCCCTGTAATTGAAGTTAGATTAGGGCTTAACTTGGTCAGAAACTCACTGATCCTAAATGGAAAAACTCTGCGAATTGGAGAAGCGGAAAAGGCATTGAATGAAGGGATTCAACTCATTGAGATGCACAAGGACCTTTCTTCTTTCAATGAGGTACGTTATGGTGAGGCTTTGAACAATGGCGGTGCGTTCTATATATTCACAAATAGAATTTCTCAATCAGAAACCCTGCTTGAAGATGCCACGAAAATACTACGCAACAATAGGGCTTTTGCAGTCGTGTCTGACAATCTTCACGCCCTTTCCCTCTGTAATCTTGCGATTGCTTGCAGAAAATCAGGCGCACTGCAGGAATCAAATAGCCTCTATCAAGAGTCTTTGAGTCTCTTCGATAAGATTGTCCAAAAGATGCCAAACAGGTTCCAGTACAACATGACAACCACTCTCAGCAATTTCTCAATCCTTCTCAAAGAAATGGGCAAGCTCGAGGAGGCTGAATCCAGCCTATCTCAAGCTATAGAGACTCAACGCCATTTTGCAGAAATAGAACCTCAATACTTCCAACCAATTCTGGCAATCTCATTGAACAATCAGGGTGTTCTTTTTTCTGAAACCAATAGACTCTCAGAAGCAAAAGGCTCGTTCAATGAAGCGATACAGATTCGAAGAAAGCTTGTAAAGCAGTCACCGGAAATGTATCAACTTGGATTAGCATCATCCCTTCACAATATCGGAATTCTACACAAGAAGAATGGAAATTCCCAGGAGGCTGAGCAATCTCTGAAGGAGGCTCAAAGGATTTGGGATCAGTTAGTGGAGAAAGCTCCCGAAGTCATCAATCCCAGACTGGCCAAGACTCTGCATCAACTACGAATCATGCTTTTGGAGGATGATTCCAAAATGGCTGAAGCAAAGGATATTGAGAAGCGCCTCTTGAGCATGAAGGTTGAATTCTCAGAAGATGCAGATTCTTGGATTGAAGAAGAGGAGCCACTCTTCATCTGGTAGATGACCGACTAGCTTTCCCTTAAGAATCCAATCGAGCATGTTAAATGGAAGGATGGCACGATTCGAAGAAGGAGATTGTGAGGGAACTGTCATGGCTGATGAGGACAAATTCGAGCAAATTGTGTGGAAAACTATGCAAAGCTCCAAACTTGCACCAGAAGAATCAGGAGATTGGTACAATCTAGGAGTTGAATTCGAGAAACAGGGACGGGTGGAGTTTGCAGAGAGAGCGTACAT
>JBHLND010000074.1:0-10324 GCA_048937485.1 Promethearchaeota archaeon | reverse complement strand
AGCTTGTCATGACCCGCTGGCCAAAGACAAACGTGCCGCTTGATTACGAGTTCTACAAGAAGATTGGTGTTGACAGGAAATGGATGAATTACGAGTGCTGGGCTTGGTCAAAGGAGGAGCTTGACTTCACCCTCAAGAAGATTGACGAGGTCTACAAGGACTATGAAACGAAGTACTCTAGAACTACTCCTCAACAGGACCTTCATCCAAAGCAGGTTGCCTCACGCCTAAAGAAGCCAAACAAGATTGCTATTCCTTATTCCCTCTGGCAGGCTGGATTTCTCTTCATCACGTGGTACGTGCCATGGCTAGAGAGTCCCGCATGCATGGAGGAGTACTGCGCGGCCATGGAGAACTATGGATTCCCGCCAACAATGTGGGTCGCATCCATCGATCATGCCAGACAGGCAATCGTCATGCCCATCCTGTGCTTTGACAGCACTGAAGAAGGCATCATGGACAAGATACGAGAGTTCAACCTTGAAACCACGAGGAGTTTCCTGAAGAAGGGCTGGCTAAACTACAGACCGGATCCCTTCGTTCATGCTCCGGAGACCTTCAGCAAGGCCAAGGAATACTACAAGATGCTGGTGAAGTTCAGAAAGGTTCTGGACCCGAATCTTATCCTGCATCCAGGCCGGTTGGCCATCCCCTGGGAGACCGTTACCGACCTGCCCAACCCCTTTGAGGGATGAAACCTAGGAGGCGAAAAAGGTTACAAACAGTAACTTCTTTAATGCAAGCAACAAAACGGAGGAAGGATTGAGATGGTAAGTCTAGAGGAACTTCGCAGAATCAACGCACGCTGCATTCACTGTCGAGCCTGTCAGTACGCGTATAGTGGCGAGCCTGACAAGGAAGGCGAAACCGAGGAATACACTGGAATGCTGCAGGGTTGTCCCGCTGGGATCTACTTTGGTTGGGAAGGCTACTTCAATAGCGGTAAGCAATGGATGGCTAGAGCGTTCCTGAACGGAGAACTGCCAGCCAGTAAGGAACTTCTTGAGATAGCTGAGGCATGCACAACCTGCGGGATGTGCGAAACCCAATGTCCCAACTACATCGACACCGTCCACGTGACTGAGGCGCTTAGAGCTGCAGTCATCGAGGCGGGAGTTGAGCCCCTGTCCAAGCACCAGGGCTTTGCAACACGCGTCGGCGATGAGAATATGAAGAATCCCTATGCGGAACCTTTCGAGGAGAGAACCAAGTGGTTCAGTGGGGATGTCGACAACAAAGACGCCAAGGTGGCTTACTTCGTTGGTTGCACAGGAGCATATAGACAGCAGCATGTTGCTGACCACACTGCATCTATTCTGAAGAAACTGGGAATCGACTTCACAGTGGTATCCGATGAGGTCTGTTGTGGTTCACCACTCTTGAGAACAGGTGTAAGGGATGTGTTCAACGAGGTCATGGAGCGTAACCTAGAGACCTTCAAGAACTTCGACCTACTTGTATTCTCATGCGCAGGATGTTTCAAGACCTTCAGGAACGACTATCCAAACATGAGTGGCAAACCATTGCCCTTCAAGGTGAAGCATACTGTTGACCTTGTTTATGAGATGCTTCAGGAGGGCAAGCTGAAAATCAGCAAGGAATACCCTGAGAAGGTCACTTGGCACGATCCATGTCACAGCATTCGCCATGTGGGCTTGGCAATCAAGAAGGACATTCTGGCAAACTCGAGTAATTGGCTTATGGATGAGAGGAATGCTAAGAGAGCAGAAGCAGAGTATCACGAAGTTCCACGACAGGTTCTTGGTGCAATTCCAGGTCTGGAACTTCACGAGATGTATCGCATCAAAGGCGATAGCTTCTGCTGCGGCGCAGGTGGAGGGGTCAAGGCTCAGTTCCCGGATATGGCTCTGGCAACTGCCAAGGAGCGGATGAAAGAAGCCGCTTCAACTGGTGCAGATGTCATGATGACATCATGCCCCTTCTGTATAACAAACTTCTCAGATGCTGTAAAAGCACTGAGGGCAGAAGAGGAAGAAACTGGCAAAGACCTCTCTCATCTGGGTTCCAAGATGAAGGTTGTAGAACTTCTTGAAGTCCTAGACCAGTTAATAGAGTAGTTTTCTCTAAGAGCCCCAAATGGGGCTCTCTTACCGCTTTTCTGAAGTATCCTAGACTTCTACAGAGCCCTCCTTAGCTCCCTGAAGATGCTTTCTTCAATACGAAGAAGTTCTTCTCTGGTGGCATCATCCAGTCTAGCAAGAAGATCATTCCTGCAGGAGAGTACAAATTCCGAATCTGAAGCACCTGTTCTCAAATCACCGATTCCAATCTTCCTTTCACTGAGCTTTAGCCGGCCTGCCAATCTACTAACGGCCCCACCCTCTTCGTTTCCTAGCTCAATAACATCAATATCAGCAAACCTGAAGGTTTCGGCATTGTTGGCAGGGTGAAGCTCTTCAGGTATTTCATTTAGATCAGAGTATTCTAGGCCTATCATTAACGACTTGACTTCAAGGGCAGGCAAGTCCGTTTCGAATTTACATCTAATTGATCTGGCCCATGAACCTCCTACAGCTTGCGATGAAACCCATTCACGCTTCAGCATTTTTGATGACGCCAGATTTGACATAACAAGTAATATGCGATTGTAATTCTCTTCGTAGAAGCCGTTTGCATCATAGCAGTCGATGTATAATTTGGGCAAGCGATTCACCTAGAGCTTCTAGTATTGTTTATTATGTAGCTAGATTCACCACTGCATCCCTAACAGATAAATCCAATGATGGATATTGTTATAATTTGAATTATGGACTCCCAAATCCGAGGCGTAAAATGATGAGTATCTTGCGGAGAAAGAAAGACCAATTCAAGGTAGAAGATGTTGAATCCTATCTGAGTGATCGAAAGACTATTGAGTTCGCTGGAAGTGGCGATCCGCATGAAGAAAAGGGAAAGATTCGACTGCTCCTTGAAAACCTGAAGACAACAACACCGGACATGCTTCTTTTTGATGGAGACTACTTGGCTGAACCAGCGTACCTTAAGGCCGGAGTAGACCAGTCTGAAATCGCAAGGGATTCTGTGGTGATACTCAAGGATCTCTTGGAAACCCTTCAAGACTGCCCTGTGCCATCATATTGTGTAGCAGGAAACTACGAGATGTTTGGCACAACCTCAGATGCGGTTGAGGAAATTGGATCAGACATGATAATTGATGTTGGGAGTGATAAGAAATCCGATTCCATTAGGGACCGTATTCATCCTGATGATATCTATATGGACCTCCAAAGTGTGAGAACAACGTGGCCTGGAGGAGTTCATGAAAAGAGCGGATTCGCGTTTATAGGCGTAGAGGGGTCGAACCCAATAAACCAAACTTTCCCTGGAGAACGGTCTGAAGAGAATCTGAAATGGGCCACGGAACACGCTATTTCAAAGGTGAAAAAGGATCCAAAGAATGTGATCATTGCAACACACAGCCCTCCCTTCGGAATGAGAGACCGGCTTGGACGATTTGGGGTGCCGCCACATCTTTGGGGTGCGCAGAAAGGCAGCATCGCTTTAAGAGAACTTGCAGACGAATACCGCCCATTCATGATTCTAGTGGGACATATTCATGAGGCGTTTGGAGCATATATCAGTGTGAAACGGAAGGACGAAACCGGCGAGCTTGTAGAGGAAACCGTCGACCTTGATTTTGGAAACCGTTCAAAAATAACAATCGGATATGATACATCCAAGACTTCAGCAACCATAACCCTAAACAAGGGTACACTTGAGTATTGGAACTGGTCCAGGGTTAGAATTGCAGAGGATGGTAATCTTCGGATTATGGATATTGAAGGTGAATGGTTAGACAGGAAGGGACGGAAAAAACCGTTTAAGAAATTCAGTCAGATACTTGATTATGATGATGTATTGGCATCAAAGATTGGTTAGAGAAATGAAATTTCGACGCAACTAGATGTCTCGTTTCTTCCTTAGTTCGGGAAATACCCATCTCTCTGTCTGCTCGCGTTTCTCTGCCATCTTTTGCTTGACCATCCAATCCAAAAGAGCAACAGATTTCGCATCTGGCAAACCCAGCTTTTTCCGAACTGTTTCGACCTGAAGACTGCCGCCATGTTCCGCAGCTAGACTGATTATAGATTCTGCACGCCTCATATCCCTTGTTGGAATTAAAAACAGGAGGAGTATCGCGAAAGTCAGAAACAAGCTGGATTGGAGACTAGAGAAGCCAGGCTCAGTGGCACCATATATTAGAAATCCGGTTAGTCCAGTAAGGACGAGGGCAATTACTATAATCACTGCAAAAATCTGGTATCTCTTTCTTCGTCGACGAATCTTTCCGGTGAGCAGTTCTAATCCTTCGGGCATATGCTTACAACTCATAATGTCCTATAAAAAGGAAAGGGAAAAAAAAGGGGGGAATGTGGTATGGGTCACTCAGGACGACGATACCACATTATGTACAGGAATAACACAAGCAAACCATAGGTCAGAGTTAGGTCCAGAATGAATGAAAGTGCGGCTCCAATTTCAGAGCCGATAGTCATCATCCAAACGGCGAAAACGGTTCCGACTATTGCCACTAGGACTAGGAGAACTAATCCTCCCCGCATTCCAAATCGCTTGTATGGGCCGAATAAGATGTCCATAAGTCCCATTCTTAGTCAACCCCCTTCATTCGCCATAATATAGCCGCGATAACCACACAGAGTGCCACCCAAATGAGTGGTGCCGCTAGCTCCAAGAAGCTTCCGACCGCGTAGAACCCATTGATGATAATGAACGCAAATGCGACGATGATGCCTATTGGTGAAATCACCTTGACCACCCACTTGTACCAACTGGGCAGCTTGAAGTCTCCAGCTTCATTCGCAGCGTCCAAAATCTTGGCTCCACCCCAGACCCATCCCATAATTATCATCATGAAGAGTGCGACCAGGACTAGGCCAAAGTTCTCTACGTAGTAGTCGAAAATATCAAGGAGGTATAGACCCCAGGTAACATCACCCAGTGTTCCATCGAACCCTGTGACATCCATCCAGAGTGTGAACGGAACTCCTCCAAGCAGGAGGATGATTGTGATGACAATCACAGTCTTTGATCGTGGCCAACCAAACTTGTCCATGACTGCGGTGACTATTGCCTCAACTAGCGATATTGCACTGGTGACTCCAAGGAATACCATCATCAGGAAGAACACAAATCCAAGTATGTTTCCTCCTGCGAAATCCATTCCTCCTGGCCAGACAACAAACGCGAAACCCGGGCCGCTTACAGTACCCAGGACGCCTACGGTGGCAGCAATTGTGAAGACAGCCATACCTGCAGTAAAGGCAAAGGTCGTGTCCAACAAGCTTGTTGTTATTGCACTGTTTGTAATCTCTCCTCGACGTGGAAGATAGCTCGCATATGCTGTCAACGCTCCCATGCCCGCGCTGAGCTTAAAGAAGCTTAACGAAACCGCCGTGGACCACATCTGTGGGTTGATGAACTGATCCGGCGCAGGATCTAGGTAGAAGTTGACACCTTGTGCTGCTCCTGGCTGAGAAAGACCAAAGAAGGCCATGAAGATGATTAGTATCCACATAAGTGGGAACAGTATCATCACTGACCTCTCGATACCCCTGGTTCCAAAGTAGTCTATCATGAACACGACGACCCAGATTACAATCAGTCCAATCAAAACAATTGGCGACATCAGCATATTCACAAAGAATCCTGGTTGATCTGTGAATAATGATGGGCCCATCGGACCATCAAGTGTAAGTCCAGTTATGGCGTATCCTGCATAGACTGCAGCATACGAGATTAGAACTGTGTAAAAGGCACATAAAATCGCTGTGTTCACAAGACAAAACCAGCCTAGAAATTCACCCAAAGGGTGGATTCGCTTGAGCGCTCCGGGGAACCCTCTTCTAAAGGTTGAACCCAGAACAAACTCAGTTAGAACCACAGGAATCCCTACCAAAGCCAACATGATTAGGTAGATTAGAACGAATGGGCCGCCACCAAGAACTGACACCTTGAAGGGCCAATTCCATACGTTTCCGAGGCCTGTCATTGAACCCCAGACTGCGAAGACAAAACCCATTCGCGTTACCCATGTTTCACGGGCTACTTCCATCTCTACTGAAGTTTCTTCTCCCATTTCGCATTCCCTCGCGAATTTGAAGTGAACGCGAAAATCAACATATATGCGGCGCTATAAGTCGTTTTTGGTCAGTTTTAAGTCTAGTAACTTAAGTTATTGAAAGCTAGCTAGTGTGAAAATAGTACCTTTCTTACAATCAGCGACTGAAACGAGTCATTGATGGCGGATTATATGGCGTACGTCCCACACCAGCAGAGAACGGATTGGATTCTTGTTGGAATTGGAGGCGCATGTGTCTGCGCTAGTTTGCGATTGATTGCACTATCTCATCGTCTACGAATTAGGACTATCACGATGGCAATTATCCCAATTCCGCCGGCCAACGCCGCTATTTCCATGGGGAACATAGGTTCGGTCGTGGTTGTCGTGGTCGTTGTGGTTGTGCTTGTTGTAGTAGTTGTTGTAGTGGTTGTCGTAGTCGTGGAGGTTGCTGTCGTGGGCGGAGTTTCGGCAGCTTCTACAAGCCATATTGATACCTTGAGCATCAACCCCCACTCAGAGTCAGGATCATTAAGGTGGTCATAGAATGAAGTTCCGTCTCTATCATCACCTTCCTCATATTCGGGGTGTGGACTTGAGAGAAACACTGTGCCATACTCATATCTGCACGCAATCATCGCGGCTTCTCCATTTTGATGATAGGTCATTATCGGAATTGCATCATCCAAACCGGGTCCATAGAAGTAAGCTGATCCCCAATACATAGTTGTGTAGTTTTCTGGTTCATCTGATAGATCAGGCCCAGTCGAGGTTCTGTTCACAGCGAGATCCATCAAATAGGGGCCTATTCCTGCTACTGCAGGGCTATAGAATCCATTAAACAGACCAAGACCGGTACTATGAGTCCCAAGCTTTGATCCACCGCAGATTCCAAAGTAAGAGCCACCGTTTGCCACAAACTCTGTTAGCTTCGCACGTCCGAGGGCTTCAAGCTGATTGCTATAATCATAGGTTGAACCTCCAGGGAATGCAACAAGATCATAATTGTCCAAAGCATCGGCTTGGATTTCCTCAGCATCTATGTAGGAAACTGATGCATTCATCCATTCAAACATGTAATAGAGTGCAAACGCACTGGAGCCAAGAGCACCCTCATCATAATAGACAGCAACGTTAATCCCAGTCAAATCTGTCCTAGTCAGTTCTGCCTGAGGCTGGGTCACCAGCATTTGAGAACTCGCCGCAACTGATAGTGGGAGTAGCAATGCGATTACAGAGAATATTCCGAAATATTTGAGCGATACCGACACCTTCCTGTGCATGATGCGCACCACAGTGAAAGGAGTACATCCATAGCAGTGTTATAACAGGTATGTTCAACGCAGCGATTTTTGATTGGCATTCGTTTCACTTCTTTTCGTATTCCTAGCCTTCTTATCGTAAGATCCTCTCAAAAACGCGGAATTGCTGCGTCAGGGGCAAGGCATAATTTGGTAGATTCTTGGCTTCCAACCATGAATGCGGAAGGGACTATTTCCGAGAGGATTCTGGAGCAGACTTGTGATCGATATGGGGTGCTTTCGAAACATCTTGTATTTGTAGGAGGAATAGAGAATGCCATCTACTCGTACGAGAAGGACAACCAGACATTCTTTCTAAGATTTGGGCATTCCTCACACATGACTCTTGATCTAGTTACTGCAGAAATTGACTGGCTAGTCTATCTCATTGACAAGGAAGTTCCAGCTGTCAAGCCTGCAAAATCGGAGAATGGCTCATATATTGAGAGAATTGACACTGGCAAAGATTCCTACAATGTTGTGGCCTTCGAGAGAGCGGAGGGAGAACATCTTGATTTCAGAGATCCCTTTAGCTGGACTGACTCAGTAATTAGAGATTGGGGAAGAGTCATTGGACGGATGCACTCAGTTACCAAGGACTACAAGCACAAATCAACAAAGAGGTACGAGTTCCAACCAGAGCTTGATTTGCACCTTATCAGGGACAACGCCAAGGCAAGGGAAAATATAGCTGATCTATTTCAGCGGATGCATGAATTGCCAAAATCAAGAGAGTCCTACGGACTAGTTCATTCGGATATCCACGCAGGCAACTTCTTTGTCAAGGACAACAGAATCTCGGCAATCCTGGATTTTGACCGCGCCTGCTATAAATGGTTCATCTCTGAGCTTGCAGTATTTCTGTACTACCCATTATACATAACCGAAATGAGAAGCAACCCCAATAAGCAGAGAGAGTATGCATCAAGAGTTTTTCCAATCTTTTGGGAGGGTTATGCTGCTGAGAATCATCTGGACCCGTCCTGGCTGGAGCACTTGGATTTGTTCATGCAAGTAAGGGATGCGATTCTTTTCATGTATCTGCCGCCCAGTGTATCGAAAGATGTACGGATGAGATTTGGAAGGAGGATACTGGGAGAAGACTCCTATACTGATTTTGAGTTCTGCATCCCGGACTGCCAAGGTAGTGATAGTTTCTAGCTCCGGCAGGTTAGAGAACCTTTCACTTGGCAATATGCCGAGCAAGTAAAGTCAGTATGAGAGCGAACGCCCAGGCAGTATGCATGATTAACCACGTCAATACAAGAAGACCCATTATTCCTGATGTGATAAAGACCCACAGAATAACCAGAATCAAACTGATGATGCCAAATCCTGCTGAGATTGCGATAGTCCACTTTCCTAGGCGAACATGACGAGTAGTTACGATGTAGCCTCCGAAGATAACAGCAACACCGCCAAGCCAAGCAATTAACCATAGAATGGCAAGGATAAACGCGATAATTGGGAAGACTGGGTCCAACGCTGAGATTGCTTGGAGGAACAAGAAAACCAGAACAATAGTATCAGTTCCACCCTGATACCCAACAACAATCAATATGAGTCCAGCAATAAGGCAAAGAAGAAAGGAATCCCGGTTTTTCATATTAGTTCAATGGCTAGAGGAACAAACCCCCTTTTCTAAACATTGTTGATGAGAATCTCTATTCGTGAGGCCAACAATGATAGTCGCCATTGGTTAGGCTGGCAAGTCTGATTGCCAGTTCAGCGTCAAAAAGACCTCGCCGTAGTATCTCATCCCAAAGAGCGAATCCACCATCTGCATCTATAGGAATGAGATAACTGTTCTTTTGGCGTTGATCGAAAATGAGCACTTCATCAGAATCCAAGAAGTCGGCGGGTTTGAAGCAGATACGAATAATCTCGTCCCATCGAATCTTCGCCCGGTGCTCATCACCCCCTGGAGGATGAACGTGGATTTCAATGAATTCATCATCAAATCTCACATGGAACCATGTGTCGATTGCCATATCGATTGGGAGGCGCGTTTGAGCTTTTAACGATGGCGGCCATTCCTTGGAGAATTAAACAGTCTAGAGGAATTGCTCTTGTGGAGACAATGTGGTAGAAGTGATGCACCTATGAACTAGCTCAGATTGCACAGTGGCAGCATAGAATGACTCACTAAGGTACCGTTCGCCGGAGTCTGGAAGAAGAACAACTATCAGTGCGTCCCTTATACCTGACTCGTGCAGTTCATTAGCTAGCTCGAGAGCTCCAAACACGGCAGCTCCTGAACTCTTTCCAACGAATATGCCCTCTTCTCTTGCAAGCCTACGTGAAACGCAGTCTGCCTCATTATATGAAACATGAATCTGATTGTCAATTAATGAAGAGTCAAAAATGGAGGGTGTCTGAGAAACCTGCAAATTCCTTAGACCTTGGATCATTGTCGTCCCCTCGGATTCAACAGCTATAATCTCAATGTTAGGATTCGCCTCTTTCAGACGCCTGGATACACCCATTAGAGTTCCGGATGTTCCAAGACCAGCAACGAAATGAGTGATTTTGCCATCTGTGTCTGCCAAGATTTCATCCGCAGTAGTGAAATAATGGGCTTGCCAATTTGCAGGATTTTCGTACTGGTTCAGTGAAAAATACTTGTCTGGGTTTTCAGAAACAATTCGTTTTACATAACGTTTTGGTCCATCGATTCCTTCGTCTGCTGGAGTAAGAGTCACACGGGCGCCATAGGCACTGATGATCTTCCTTCGCTCCACAGATACATACTCAGGCATGACGAACTCACAGTCATAGCCTTTCTGAGCACAAAGCATTGCAAGTCCAATTCCAGTATTGCCACTGGTTGGCTCAATGATCGTGATTCCAAGCTTGATAACGCCTCTCTTCTCCGCATCCTCAAGCATGAATTTCGCTATACGATCCTTGACGCTTCCACCCG
>JBHLND010000411.1:0-2617 GCA_048937485.1 Promethearchaeota archaeon | reverse complement strand
TAGGACGTCCCCATTTCGAGTGAGAATTATAGCAGCCCTCGATATAGTCGGAGAGTGTTCTCAAGAATCAATTCCCTAAGCTCCTCTGTGCCACGTTCTAAGATTGAACCAATCTCCGCTAACGCTATGTGAATATTGGAAGGTTCGTTCCTCTCTCCTTTGAGAGGTGCGAGAACTGGACTATCAGTTTCGAGGAGCAGTCGCTCTAACGCGACTGCTTTGACAAGTTTGCGTTTCTGAGGTGACCTAACAACTGATGTTGGTATTGAGAAGTAGTACCCCAAATCGTTCGAGGCCATTCTGGCAAGACTGGCTTTCCCGTCAAATGCATGCATGTGAACTTGCTTTGCGTCTGAATCAACTAGTATTTCAAGGGCTGCTCGTCCGGCTGACCTAGAGTGTACTTGGATTGGCCTTCCTAGCTCCAAAGCACGTGTAATCATTCTTCTGAAAGTATGAGCTTGGAGCTCTCTCTGCCCGTGGTCTCTAATTATGTAGTGGTCCAATCCAGTTTCTCCGATTGATACAATTTCTTCCTCATAGCTCTCCAGGTCCTTGAGTGCATCATCCACTTCAGCATATCTCGCTGGATCCAAGCCCAAAGATAGTGACACATTGTCATGGGCTCTCGCAATATTAGCTGCTTTCAAGTAGTCTTCCACTGCAGTGGCTGAGCTAATAATCCATATGCCATTGTCTTTTGCTCTTTGAATTACTTCATTCCTATCTGCATCAAAATCGCCGTTTTCCAAATGGCAATGAACATCAATGAAACGTATTTGCGTTGGATTGCCAATCTCAATCAAAGTAATCACTGTTTCTTGAGAGGTTTATAAGCCTCGATTAGTGAACGCTTTGCTTTGCCAACGAGCACCGCTTTGCCATCCTTATCAAATTTCACAAGTCCTGCTAAATCATCTCTATCCACCAGGGCAAGGAGAGGATATCCAGTTCTGAGCATATCAGGTACTCGATATCTTAGCGTACCTTCTTCATGGCGTTTTACCATGACATCAACAATTGCCTTCCCGGCATTACCTTTGTAGAGATTCCAGTCTTCTCTCTTCTCTTGTGAAGCAATATCTGAAGCAATGCGAACTATCTCATCTTTGTCAGCGTTTGAGAGGTGGTTGATTCCTATCCATGTGGTTTCAGGCCATTCAGTGTTGTTTCTAATGGTTATAGTGGGAACTCCAAGCAGAGCAGCTTCTTCTTGGACTCCTCCACTGTCAGTCAAGACAAGCGATGCATTCCGCAGAATCTTGAGGAAACTAAGATACCCCAAAGGTGAAATCACTTCCAATTGATCAGAAGAAAGCAGGTTCTTCAAACCGAACTCCTCGGCTTGTTTCTGTGTTCTTGGGTGAATAGGAAATATGCACTTCATTGGGAGTGATGAGAGAGCCAACAATATTTCCTTGAGCCTTTCAGGGTCATCAGCATTTGCAGCTCTATGTACCGTTGCTACTGCATAGGCTTCCTTCGGCACCTGCTGTGAAGTTTCCAATAGCCTCATTCCTTCATTCAGAGCATCAACAGCAGTATTCCCCACAAGAATTGCTCTCATCCGAGAGTGCCCCTCGCGCAATAGGTTGTGCAATGCAACATGGCTTGGTGCAAACAAGAGGTTAGCAATCGAATCAATGATGAGTCGATTGAATTCCTCTGGCATTGTCCTATCAAACGACCTACAGCCCGCTTCAATATGCCCAAGCGGTATGCCGTGCTGAACCGTTGTTAAGGCTGCACCCATACAGCTATTTGTGTCTCCTTGAACAAGAACAATGTCTACTTCTTCCTTACTCAGAACATCTGACAGTCTATCCATTACCAAAGTTGTCTGTTCCACAGGTGGAAGTGAACCTACATCTAGAAAGAAATCAGGTTTCTCTATGGATAGCTCTTCAAAGAACACTTCAGACATCTCATAGTCGTAATGCTGCCCGGTATGAACGAGGAGCAATTCAATGCCACTTCGTTCCCTAATCTCCTTTACAACAGACCATGTTTTGATAAACTCAGGTCTGGTTCCAACAACCACAGCTACTCGCATAGCGGCACCTCACTGAGTAATTCATAACAGTCACAAGAATCCTGACTAATAAACCCGAACATGGAAATTGCCCCATGACTTCCCGCTACTTATCCTCCTCAAGAATATCGGCAAAGGGATGTCCCTCAATGAAAGCCTGCCTGAGACCTATGCCTTTGTCAATATCATCTCTCATCTCCGGTCTAAGCCTCTGCAACTGCGCATAATACTCTCTGGTTTCCTTGATTGCTGATTTATCCAAGTCGAACTCATCCGCCAGTTTCTCTGATGCGTCAAGAAGAGCAGAATAGAGTGGGAACCAAAAGATATGATCCTTTGGCGCCGGCACATACTGGTATGGATTTCGTTCCACAGTAACTTCAGATGAGGGTGCCCACATCACAAGAACTCTGTCATAGATATATCCCAATATCAGAAATGTGACCAGAATGAACCCGGCAAATACGAAGGGTCCAAGCGGCCCCATATCTAGAAAGAATGGTATGTACTCGTAGTACGCAGCCGCTAGCAACAGGATGCCATAGAACAGTCCCCAAATTCCTCTGATTTGAACTACACGCCATT
>JBHLND010000410.1:0-2650 GCA_048937485.1 Promethearchaeota archaeon | reverse complement strand
AGGTAATAGAGTCCTTCCGCGGGTACATCCGCAGTGTTTACGTCCACCTCTACTTCCATGTCAGTGATTTTCGTCGCAGTATTGGCGAGTAAATCTCTAATGCCCTCCATTACACTGGCGTATTCCTCTGCGTCCTTGGTCTTTGTAGAGATAATGGCTGCTGCAACTTGGAGGTGAATCTTCTCTCCTACTCTTGTCCCCATGACCTTGATATCTTCTCCAATCTGTGGCCACTTCTTCTTAGTGTAACCGTGGTTCAGCAGCTGTTCTGCCTCAAGAACGAGGTTCTCGGTTGGGGATAGAGGGGCATATCCCACTCCAAAGCTTGTGTCGTTTGCTCTCGGGATTCCGGTATCTTCATCGAAGTTGCCTACAAGGTCAGTGCTTCCTGCACGAATCTTGTAGTCGATGATAATGTCTGAATTAACATCCAAGTTCGGTAGGTCTCCACTCAACCACTCTCTGGTGTGCTCAACCGCAAACTTGCCCACTGGCACTTGCCGCTCATAATCCTTGTCAACAACATCAACAGCTCGTCCACTGAGCAACAAATAGATTGGCTCAATGACATCACCGCCACCGAAGCGAGCATTTGACTGGCCTCCAACCAGAAGGACCTTGTCCACGTTGTGATGTTGTACTCTCCCAAAGGTTTCAAGGTAGTACTCACTCAAACGAACCGATAGTTCCTCTGCTGCCTTATCGCAAAGTGTGTCAGGGTGACCTTTGCCTTTCCTCTCAACAATCTCCACTTTCAGGTCAGGTACTGGTATACCCTCGCTGCGAGTCACTTCAATTACCATAATTAGTTACTCCTTGTTCTATTGTCTAGTTATCTTCGAGGCGCACAGTGAAGAGCTTAAAAGGATTGGCATCGGAGCCTATTCTTAGTACTCTTGGGTATTAGACCTAACATCATAATTACTCTTGGGAATATTGGGGCAAAATGAGATGGTGCCTAAACAAACCAATGATAGCATAATGAAGAGTGAGGGAACACGACTGGCTCAACTTAGATCTGAGGCAGGCCTCACTCAGCAAGACCTTGCCAAACTTGTAGGGGTTTCTCAATCGTATATCGCTCGTATGGAGAAAGGCACTCTTGACCCAAAACACTCTGTAGTTGCTCGAGCCGTCAATGCAATTGATGACCATGTTGCGAATCGAAGAATGCGGGGTCTCTTTGAAAAGACAAAATGCGGTGGTGTCATGACTGCTGACCCGATTACAGTGGATGCAAGAGACCCTGTTTCTCGGGCAGTTCGAGCTATGCGAGATAACGATTTCTCCCAAGTTCCTGTTCTCAGGGGAAGTGCGATAGTTGGAATAATCTCTGAATTAGACATTCTCGAGGAGATTCACCATGACCTGAGCCAGATGTCAGTGCAAGCCGTAATGAGTTCGGAAGATCCTCCGATTGTTAGCGAGAATGCACCCGTATCCAAAATCATTCCACTTCTACTTGACTATCCTGCAGTACTTGTTCAGAGTAGAGGACGACTGATGGGAATCATAACAAGAGCTGATATCATCAAACTGAAGGAGTAGTTTACATAGCAATCCTCGTGGCTTGTATAGTCCTTCTGCGTGCTCAAACGAGGCAGTTAGGAGCACGCCCCAATAGTAGCTCATGCTTACTATGATTAGTGCAGATAAACCAGAATTTGCATCTACTTTAGCATTCTTATACACATCCTGAAAAGCTGCCTCAGAATGAGTTATAAACCCCGAATCATTGGATTAGTTGGAGATTCAGGACTTGGCTAGAGAAGAAATAGAAGCACTTGAAGACCTGCGAGAGGGTATCGACACCTTTGTTGAACGATGGTCGAAGCTTCAAAGGAATTCTGTCAAGTCCATTCAGGCAGTCACAAATACGCTGGTTCAAGTTGAGCACCTAGATGGGCCCCTTGGAAAGCTTGATGGATTTCAAAACATCCGTGAGAATGCTAGAGGAAAGCTCTTGGTCAACCTCTTCGACAAACTGGTTCCCGCACTCGAATCATCCATCAAAGAGTTTACAAAACTCATGAAGATGTTTGAGAGTCTAAAGCAAAAAGTTTCGATGATTCAGACTTTTACAGAATCACTTCGAGGTTCTTCGGCCGAGCTTGACCAACTTGATGACCTTATTGGATTTCTTGATCTTGTTGTCATGAGCATCCAAGACATTCTGGAGATGTTCGAATCCGAGTTTCTCGTCAAGATTACAATATTCCGGGACCTTGAGGAGGGCGCTGTAGAGGTTGGTGTCATAAGCAACTACCTAACTATTTGGACAGCTGAACCCAATATTGAACCTCAGGCACTTGAGAAGCTGCTGAAGGATTTGGACGAGCACTTTGATTTGCTGCGTGACATCTTCGGCGGCAAAACTGGCATTCGCATTCCCCCATTTCGGAGTGAAGCCACCTCTGAGTGGAGATTCTAGCGAGGAAAATAGACGTCTGTATCTATGAAGCCAATGATTTAGCTACCCGTTTTCTGGCCTCCTCAATTAGGAGTAAAACAACTCCGAATATCGCAATCTCCATCCATTCCCAGAGCTCAAGTTGAATCAATCCAAAAACTGCTGTTAATGGTGGAATGAGGAAAAGGATGCTTACCAAGAAAATGTCTATGACATAGACTATCAGAATAATCTTGTTTG
>JBHLND010000073.1:0-10544 GCA_048937485.1 Promethearchaeota archaeon | reverse complement strand
GGGCGCAAGGGAAGTCACCAATTATTCCTACAGGGGCTTTGTTTCAGAACGTCTGGTTCAGCCTGATGGTGAGCTATTGGCTCATTTTCTGATTTTCATAAATCATGCCCATATTCCTAATTTTCGAGCCGGTCACCGCGAAGGTGATCTCGCACTCTTTAACCTAGATGAGGTTGAGTCTTGTCAAGCTACGTTTCTACCTTCGGACTGGTTAATGTTTAGGGCATTCCGTCAGCCCGCCTCCTCAGTTCAGATGTATGAAGCTGAATTGGTACAGGACGCAACTGATTACAAACTAAACTACTACAGGAAGGTTTCAGATTGAAAACAGGCGAGATTACAATCGAGCCCCTTGCATCTGAAAGCATGGGTGTGCGTTCCATGTGCACTCTTGTCAAAACCCCTGATATCGAGATACTCTTTGACCCATCAGCAGCGCTTTCAATGAGATATGGCCTTGAGCCGCACCCTCTGGAGTATCAGGCTCTACTTGATAAGCTCCAGAGGATATTCGTGGCAGCTCGGAAGGCAGATATTCTATCAATATCGCATTTTCATTTTGACCATTGCCGACCTGGTTTCACAGATTTCAGATACAATCTTTCCTCAAGAGAGGAACTCCAACGAATGTTTGAGGGGAAGATAGTTCTTGCAAAGGATAATCGAGAGAATATCAATCCCTCTCAGCGGCGACGTGGTTTCTATTTTGAAAAAGATGTCAAAGAGCATGTGAAAGATATCATTTGGGCGGATGGAGAGAGCTTTTCCTTCGGAAGCACCACGATTACATATTCGCACGTACTTCCTCATGGACCTCCGGGAACTCGCCTGGGATTTGTTCTGGCAACTACTGTGGAGTATGATGGAGTGCGTTTCTTGTACGCTCCCGATGTGCAGGGGCCCGTTAGTACAGATTCTCTAACTTATCTGAAGTCTGCTGAAGCCAACATAGCTATTGTTGGGGGTCCACCAACATATCTATCTAAATTCATTGAGGCGGACCGAAATGCCGCACGAGATTCACTTAAGCAACTTGCATCCAATACGCCTTTTCTTGCTGTTGACCACCATTTATTGCGGTCAGAAGACTGGCATACCTGGCTGGATCCTGTTAGAAGCAAGGCAGAATCTCTGGGCCATACTGTAACGACAATGGCCGAAATGGCCGGAACGGAATTATCTTGCCTTGAGGCAAATCGGAAGCGGCTATACGATTCACACCCGCCGTCCCAGTTGTTTCTGGATTGGACTTTGGCGACAGACGACTACAAACAACGGAACCTTCCACCACTCTGAATCTGCACGTCCGAGTATCATTACATCATAGACATCTTTTAGGGCAATTGAAATCAAATTTGACGCAGTAGTACAGTATAAATTGGGATCCGAAAGCATTCAAGTCTGAAGATAATATCTACTATAATAGCGGCCGAATGCCGGTGATGTTGTTGAAGAAGCGGGAAGGCAAAGATGGCTTTACAAGGATGCTCCTTGAGCGTTTCTCCAAGGCTCTTACCGATGCCGAAGAGAGCATGACAAACGAAGAGCACCAGCAAGCCATGGCTCTATACTTTGATGCTAGCCAATCTGCCGACGAAATGTGTGAACGTTTTCTCACATTACTCATTAAGACAGCTCCCAGTGAATCATATAAGACCCTTCTAATTGAATTTCTCAGCTGGAGGCTAAGATATCTCACAGCACAGTATGACTATCATCTTGCGGTTGCTCAGACGCTAACAGGACTCCCAAGACAGGAATGGATTGCCCGTCTTGAAACGATTCTCGTTCTATCACAGAGCTTGGTTGAGAAGCTCCTCCCGCATCTGCGTTCAGCCGAAGATCCAGCTCTGTGTGGAAGAATCCGGGCCCTACTAGATGACTGGGTATCGGGGATCAAAAGCCTAGTTGATAAGCTTCGCACTTGGAATATGGCAAGTGCTCAAGCATCACGAGTTCTCGAATGGGCAATTGATCAGGGTATCAACCAACCATGAGGAACTAGTTTGGAAAGTCTGACCTGATTGCCTATTCTTCCTTGGATTTCCCTTCTATCTGAGCCGCCGCAACTTCTGTATCGGCAAGCTGGAAATGACTGTCAATATAGCAAACAAGATGGTGATTTTCATGCTTGACGACTACGGCTACTGGAAATCGCTTAACATTCTTAAGTGCCTCTGCCGGAACTTCCCAGTAAATGGTTTTCTTGCAGACTGGGCACTGGAGCCACTTTAGCCCTTCAGCCATCCGAATCACCTGTAAAGTTTGCGTCCTTCGCTGTCAAGTTCAGCAATCGTACTAAAAACACTATCGCTGGTTAATTGTTTTCCTGCCGGAATGGAGTTGAAATAGATTATCCGTATTCAGTTTTCAATGTTCCATGGATGGATTCTTGTTCGATTTCATCATCATTCTTCGCCCAAGTCCAGGTCCCACGCACCGGGATCTTCAAGATCTCTGCTAAGAATGGGCCCTTTGCGAAGTGCGAGTGTAGATACATCATAACGATCTGTATCCACGACAAGTTCTCCCGAGTCAACGTCATGATGCGCAGGTATGAACCCCTCCTGGATACCTTTCTCAATATAGCGGATAAGCTTCACTTCTTCCAAACCTGTGCTTTCAACAAGACTCTTGATTGTGACTGCTGCCTCAGACTCAAGAGTTGTGCGTACAAATCCTGTGAATATAAGATAGAAGAATCGCTGGGCCTTTCTCGTGATACTTGAATCAACTCTTTCCCTAAGCACTTCATCAATGTATTTGCTTCCATCTCCGAATTTGTACTCGCTCAGCATTATTGCGAGAATTACAAGCTCCTTAGGGTCTCCTTTGATTGTTTCAGCAGCAGCGTGAATCAATTGCTTTGCTAGCTCGATGTCGCCACCAGTTATGGCACAGAATGCCGCATCGACAAAGTAGTTCGGATTCTTCTCCTTCTCAGATGCGCTAACGTAAGCCTCTGCGGCTATCTGGTAGTTTATTTCGAATCGGTCATGATGTCCTTCCTTTATCCATGCGTTTCCTCCTCGAATCATCACATCTGCAGCCATGGCATAATCAGGGATTAGCATCGCATGCTCGTATACTCTCTCATAGCATGTCGCGCTCTTACCAAAGGATTCCCATCTTCTCCAGCATTCTGCCCCCTGCATGAAAAGGTCCACTGCCTTTGCATGCTCGCCCTTTGAGGCGTGCTGTTCTGCAACTTCCTCAAAGCTGCTGCAATTGGTCTTTGGCATGTTGAGCTGTGCTCCCTAGAATCTGAAGAGTTATCCTAGTGTTGCCTCTAAAGGTTTGTTCTCTCTGAAAAAGGAAGAGAAAGGACTCCTCAAATTGGAGTCCTCTATCTAATGACGCCGTCCTTCATTGTAAGGACATGCTTTGCATATTTCCTGAGGTCATCATTGTGGGTGACGAGCACAACTGTCATGCCTTTCTCTTTGGCCAGCTTGGAGATGAAAGACATGATCGTGTCCCCAGTCTTGCTGTCCAAATTGCCTGTCGGCTCATCACAGAACAAAATAGGAGGGTTATTCACCAGGGCCCTTGCAATGGCTACTCTTTGTTGCTCGCCCCCTGACATTTGCCTAGGAAAGTGGTCTCTTCGCTCAAGCATGTCGACCTCTCTAAGCACTTCAAGAGACATTGCCTCGCGCTTCTCGCCAGTGATCTCTTCGCTGGGCCAAAGAGCAGCTTCGACATTCTCATAGGCAGTAAGATCCTCAATCAGTAGGAATGACTGAAAGACAAATCCAATCTTTTGGCCGCGTACCTTTGGGAGGTCTCGCTCACTTATCAGGGTGACATCCACACCATCAAGAAGGACTCTACCTGCCGTGGGTTGTTCCAGTCCCGCCATGACATGAAGGAGTGTGGACTTCCCACATCCAGATGGGCCTACCACGGCGATGAACTCACCTCTTTGTATCTGTAAGTCTATGTCCTTAAGGGCGGCGACTGTCTTCTTCCCCTTGCCATACTCCTTACTCACATCTTCTACTCTAATGATTGGCTCTGGCATTCTCATTCCTCCCTAAGTGCTCTCATTGGCGGTATTGACATAGCCCGCCACTGCGCTAGCAACAGTCCAGGCAATTGCAGGAACGTGATTATTATGAGTGATAGGAAGAGTGAGTCTAATGGGACTCGTAGCCAGTATTCTAGCGTTGGATTGGCAGCTAGAATATCAGATCCGAATACGTACAAAGACAGGCCTAGCACTTCCACACTAACCTGGAACACGGCTAGAAATGCAGCTAGCGAAACTAGTACAACTTCTCCAATTAGAAGAAGTGTCACATCTGCGTTATTCCATGATATACATTTCAGAATTGCAATATCCTTTCTCCTAAACTGTGAAATGAGGATGGCGTAAACAGTGGCAACAATTAGCGCCGCCATAACCCATAGCATCCAATCGCCGCCTGGAGCTATTCCTCGTGAAACGGTTATGAACAGAACCGAATAGATTACGATGAAGGAAATGACCCGCCGCCTAGCGCGGAATGCGATTCTGAAACTCTTCAGTAGTATCTTGAAATTCAATGGCGTGTAACCTCCCCAACAAGGGACCTGTATATCATCTGACAACTCTATTTGACTAATGTGTGTTTCGTGTTTAGTCTGAAGATTCTTGGCTTTGAGCCGTGAGTGGACTTCCTTCAGCTGGCCAGAGTTCTCGGCGCAGCAGGTCTCTTATCGCGACTCTAATTGCCTCACTTCTAGAGGGATACAATCCAAGCTCTACCAGTCTATCAAGTCCCTTCACATAGATGTCGCTCATTTTCACTGTTATCAAACGCACAGCGTCGTCCTCCCGACTGGGTAACACCCCCGTGTTACCAGTTATAATCCCTTCCAGCTGGGTCGTCAGAGAATTGCATAAGGCGCCATGGGTCCAGAGAGAGTTCTTGCCAAGTTACTCAATGCCATAAAAGGCTAAATATGCTGGAATCGCAATTGCCAGTTGACGGGTAGCGCGTCTCATACGTAAGTTGCTCAAAGTATACGCTACCATTCACTTGGAATGTGACAAATGCGAGGGACTATCGTGGCAAAATCCACTGACTTCGACTATATGAGGAAAGTCGTCATGATTGGCGCTGGAGGTAGTGGAAAGACAGCCCTCGTGAATAGATTCCTTACCCAGAAATTCTCAGAGCAGTATATTGTAACAATCGGCTCACAATTCGCAGTCAAGACTGTATCAGTTCAGAACAATAATGGGCATGATGTCGTGGTCAAGCTTCTTGTCTGGGACCTTGCAGGACAGCAACGATTCGATTTCATCCGTGGTAGCTACTACCGGGGATCTAAGGGCGCACTGCTTGTATATGACACAACGCGAAAATCGACCTTTTTTGAGCTTCCAAAATGGATCGAAGAAACAGAAACTGCACTGGGCGAACGAATTCCAATAATTCTCCTCGCTAACAAAGTGGACCTTGTTCATGAAAGGGTCATCACCACAGAGATGGGACACGCCTTTGTTGAGGAATACAGACTCGACGGCTACCTTGAAACAAGCGCATTAAGCGGTCAGAATGTTGAGGAAGCATTCACTCGTCTTGCCGAACATTCAATTGCGTGAAACTGGGCGCCTGTTTTTCCAATGATGCACGTACCGAAACGACTATACTCGGATGGAATCCTCTCGCAACCGCTTGACGAATTCAAGCTGAAGTGATAATTGTGGTTGGAAAGAAGCTTGACTTAGATCTCCTTGAAAAACTCTGCAACTCATTCGGTCCGAGTGGACATGAACATGAAGTGCAGAAGATTGCACGTGACTATGGACAGAAGTTTGCCGATGAAGTTCTTTACGACAGACTGGGCTCTGTTATTTTCCAAAAGGGCAACAATGGTCCCAAGATAATGCTAGCGGGTCACGTTGATGAAATCGGCTTTGTCATTACAAACATAGAGAAGAATGGCTTTCTCCGCTTCCATCAGCTGGGTGGCTGGTGGGACCAGACTTTGCTAACCCAGGAAGTTGTAATCAAGCCCTCTCGAGGCGAGAGCAAAGTCGTGGGCGTCATTGGGGCACCGCCTCCGCATGTGCTTTCTCTTGAAGCGAGAAACAAGGTTGTCACAAAGGAAAAAATGTTCATAGATATAGGCTGCAGCTCCAAGAAGGAAGTTGAGGAGCTTGGCATCCGTGTAGGCGATCCTGCGGTACCGAAATCAGACTTCCGTGTGATGGAACGCAGAAGGAAAGATAAGAAAGACAACGATGATGGTAAATCCGATGAGGGAGAAGTAAGGGACATAAAAATCGCAGCTGCGAAAGCCTTTGACGACCGAATTGGTGTATTCATAGCTCTGGAGGTTCTTAGACGGCTTAAGGAGGATGGAGTTTCGCATCCGAATACGGTTTATGCTGTTTCAACCGTTCAAGAGGAAATTGGCCTAAGAGGTGCGCGAACTGCCTCACAGATGCTACTTCCAGACATTGGTTTTGCAATTGATGTTGACATATCCGGAGATGTCCCCGGAGTGGAGGGAACGGTGCAGAAAATGGGCAATGGAGTTTCAATCTCTGCTGGAGATGGATCTATGATTCCCAATCCTCGTTTTCGGAAGTTTGTCCTTGATGTTGCAGAGGAAATTGGTGTCAGACATCAGCCTGCTTTTCTCAAATCAGGAGGCACAGATGCAGGAATGATACACCTTGCTGGAATGGGCGCGCCATCAATATTCATCGGTATACCTACTCGTCACATTCACTCTCATCATGCGATGCTTGATCTCACTGACGTAGAGGCTGCAGTAGACCTGCTTGTGGAACTCATAAAGAAACTCGACGACAAGACAGTAGCAAGCTTCACCGAGCTATAATTCCAAAGAATGAGCAAGCATAGGGGTCAATCCCCTATGTTCTCTGCTTTTAGTAAATACATTTGATGGAAATGAGATTAGCTACCTCTCTCTCTTCCCTTCAATGAATTCATCAACGTGCTTCCTAGCCTCAAAGTCATCGATTTGGTAGCGTGGATGCTTGAAGCTATAGGAGCTAATACTGGAGAGCTCTCCTCCGATTCCTCTATCTAGAGCAATCTTCACTGCCCGTGCAACATCAATGATGACTCCGGCACTATTTGGTGAGTCTTGCACGGAGAGCTTCAGGTCGAGATTAATTGGTAGGTCTCCAAAAGCCTTTGACCTCATGCTGATGTAACAGACCTTATTGTCTTCAAGGAATGGCACATAGTCACTGGGGCCAATCTTTGTTGGCAGCTCGTAGTCAACACAGCTTGTGACTGCTTCGGTTTTGCTAATCCTCTTTGAACTGAGTCTGTCCTCCACTTGCATGTTTTCGAAGTCTGTGTTTCCACCAATGTTTAGCTGGTAGGTGTTCTGAAGGATCAGCCCTCGCTTATCAAAAAGCTGAGCCAACACTCGATGAAGAATAGTTGCCCCGAGCTGGCTTTTGATATCATCTCCCGCCGCTGGAAGGCCTTTCTGCTCAAAACCCTTGGCTATTGGATCCTCTGGGTTTGAAACGATGAACTCTGGGATCGCATTGATGAGCCCAACCTCAGCTTCAAGTGCAGCTTGGGCATACAAGCGAGACGATACCGCACTTCCTACCGGCAAATAGCTCACTAGCATGTCTGCCTTTGCCTTCCTGAGCTCTTCTGCAACGTCAACTGGTTCGATCTCGTTCTCATCATAGGTAAAGAATGATTTCCTCATATGAGGCGCAACACCATCTGAGATTGGTCCTGGAAGGACTTTCACCCCTGTCTTTGGTACATCAGGGGCGAACTTCACACAGCAGTTCGGCTCTACCCATATTGCATCTGCAATATCTAGGCCAATCTTCTTGCTGTTTGCCTCAAATGCTGCGACGAATTTGAGGTCCTTTGGGTAATATCCACCAAAATCTACGTGCATTAGACCTGGAATCTCCTCATCTGCTCTTGCATTTCTATAGTAGTGTGTTCCCTGAATTAGGGCTGAGGCGCAGTTTCCAAGTCCTGCAATTGCTATGCGTACGTCACCCATAAGATTGGCACCTTCTGCCAAGTATTTTATCGTCATAGAATAGTGTTAGCTTTTAAAACTTACGAGCTTGACATTATTCTTCTTCGGCGGGCTTTCCTTCCTCTTTGTCACTCTTTGGCCCATAGTAGTCGGAGTAGAGCACTTTTCTTGCCGATTCAACCGTCTTTGGACCAATTCCTGGAACCTTTGTCCACTCATCTGTTCTTGTAATAACTTCAAGAGGGCTGCCGAACTTCTCCAAAAGGCTCCTTGCTCGAACTACATTCACACTTGGGAAACCTGCAACAAAGAACTCCTGCTCATCCGCCACCGAATCCAGTCCTTTTCGGGTTCTGATTACGGGAAGTCTTTTCTCCTTGGAGTTGCCATCCCTATCATCTTCTTTCTTCAAAATCCCGAACAGAAGTCCTGCAGAGTGAAGCGCATTGAATCCAGAAATCACTTCAATTCCCTGGTCTCTAACGCTCTCTACAAGGGAATCCAAGGAGCTTGGATGAATATAGCTTACTCGTTCCATTGTCACTAAGTATGGTTTCCCCTTTGTTTGACGAGTCTTGAAGGGAACATATATACAGCCCTTCATCGGGTCTCTACGAATAGCAAGATGATTTTCAATCAACAGGTATGGTTTCTCATACTCATGCAAAGCCTCCATCTGCTTGGCGAAGCGTGGAACTCCGGACGCACTACCCTTCAATGTGTTCACTAGATCGCTGACAGTCTTTCGCTCGATTGCGATGCCGTTTGGTCCCAACACATCACCAATTGGAATCTTTTGGATTGTGTACTGTATCTTTTCTTTGTCCAACATGGTCATTAGATGTTTGACAGCGTTAGGCCTCTTGCCGCCCGTTTCATGGACATCGATAACCACTTCAGGAACGTTTCCAAACAGATCCATTTGCATTTCAAAACCTCTCAGAAGAGGGTCAGCACTGCCGCCATGGAAACTTCTCTGGCTAGACTCTCTTCATTTGCAGATCCTATCACAACTACATCATTGTCTTCCGGTCTTAAACTCTCCATAACAAGAAGAGTTTCATCTTCATACTCCAAAAGCATGTGAAAATCATCCGGAGGCATCACAAGCATCCCGTTCTTGTGCACTAGAGTAGTAGCTCCTGCCAATCCGTAGCCCCCTTGAATAATCGCTTCATCACGCTGTCTAATTCCATCCTTCACATTAAATGATCGACTCTTGACGAGATTCGCATAGGCTGCGCTGTGGGTAACAATGCGGCCTACATCCAGAAATAGCCCTCTTGGAATATCCTTAGAAATATCATCAAAAAGAGCTTGTCCCTTTGATGTGAGCTTCTGGCCCTGCCTGCCTTCTGCTGCAATATGTCCTGCTTCATGAAGCCGTTTCAATAGAGTTCTGGCACTACCTTCCCCAAAAGACATGGCTTCGCAGAGATCATATCGACCTAGAGGTTGCTCTCGTCCAATCATTATCAATGCGACGGCTGCATGGTGAGGCTTGAAGGAAGGCGCCACTCTTCCATCTGCAGCTTCTGCAAGTTCGATAATCTTATCCTTCCATGTCAAGGCAATGCACTATCCATCCTGTATTCGTTCACGCTCTTTTATTCTTCGCTCTCCACATTTGTCATATTGAAATCAGCTTGCCATATCATGGACTTCAGTTGAACTCGGACAGCAGTCACCAGACTTGGAACTGCCGCAGCAAAGACAATAGCATTCGTCACTACGTGGAGCGCCATGAATCCTGCGCCGGATGCAAGTGACACCCAATATGGCACACCAAATGCCCATGCATATCCTAGGTTTGTGAAGAGGTCAAAGAACAGAGTAATAATTCCTCCAACAAGTCCAATCTCCAATCTGCTCCATGATTCCTGAGGAATATGCTGTGACTGACTTCCCATTATACTACCGGCAATTGAGATGTAGAGCCAGCCCAAAACCTGAGTAATCCAGATTTGCGGAATCAAGGCTCCCCAGGGATTTATGGAACCAAAGACAACCGCCATAATCGTTGTGCACCAAATACCCATTGAATAGCCAAAGAGGTAAGCTGTCACGAAGAGGACCGTTGATCCCAGCTCTACATTAGGTATCGTCACTAGGACGTAGTTCCCAACAATTGCCAACGCAGACATGATTGCCGCTATAGCTACCCATCTGCTTCGGCTCATTTGGAGCGGCTTTCTTTCTAGTTCCAACTACAGTTCCTCGAATTACTTCTTCATTAAAACTACAACGACAATGACTAGCACTACGGCACCTACGCCTACGATGCCCAGGAGAACGGATCCAGCACTAAGAATGTGCGTGACTGACGACAGTTCGATATGCAAAACATAGGGATTATCAAAGGTAACGCTTGTATTGGCGATTACGAGAATGCCGGTTGCAGTGTCATAAGCTAGGAATGTTTCTTGAGGCACGCCAAAACCAGTTTCATCCTGAAGATAGTCAAAGATTATGCAATCGTATGTTTCTCCACTAACAGTCATTTGGTCATATTTGGAATTCATGGTGCCATTGAGGTAGTTGTTCAACACACGTTC
>JBHLND010000409.1:0-2695 GCA_048937485.1 Promethearchaeota archaeon | reverse complement strand
CTCAATGCATTCCATAGTCTGCAGGGATTATTGCCGTTAAATAAGTAGATTCCTCGGTGCAAACGAGAGAAGCTTCTGCTCGGGTTCCTGTGTATGCTAGATCTGGTTTGAGTTCTTGAGTTTCGGGCACCTATTGGACTAGTGTTATGCTGGTCTATACTTGGGTATCTCATCACGAAGCTCCTTCTTAAGCTTCAGAATATCGCGCGCCTGGAGTTCCTTGCGCTTGTCGTAGGAAGAAACCAACGACATCATCTTGTCTAGTTTTACATGAATCGGATCAGTAGGTACAATTTTCGCGATATTCTCTCTTGATGCCACCATCTGTCCCATGACATCTTTGGCCTTGCATCCCATCTTCAGGCTTTCAAGAATCGCCTCCAGTTGATCAGCAACCTGCATCGCTCTATTAGCTGGAATTGTTACAGCTTCAGGAGCTGCGGGTGCTGGTGTGACTACAATTTCAGGTTCTGGAGCAGGAGACTCTGGAGTTGGCTCAGGAATTGGTTCAGCAGCCGGTACGGGTCTGGCAGGTGGTGCAGCAGCTTTCTTCGTAGGAGCCGTGGCAGGGGCAGCAGCAGACATTCTGTGAGCGACTGCAGCTGGCACTTCTATAATTGCTGCGATAATCTCATCCTTCATGACTTCAACTGCAGATCCGATAAGCCCGCCAAGTTCATCAAATTGACCCTTCACAAGTGTATACATTGCTTCTACTTTTTCATTTCCGGTTTCACCTGAAGGAGCAGCCTTCAGAGCCTGCAGAATCTCATCTTTGGACGCCTTTATCTCGTCCTTCATTTCAGGAATTGCAGCCATGAAACCCATCATTCTCTCAAGAGACTGTGCAAGGGTATCTATCCGTTTCTCCAATTCTTTTAGCCGGCTGAGGAACTGCTCTGCCATTTGTACTCACCCACTTATCTAGTCAGGAAACTATTCACTGGTGCTCTTGAAAAGGGTTTGTCCGATGTTTAGGTTCAAGCTGTAACCTAATGGTTTGGTCCGATTTCCATAGAAATCTAGAGGACATTCCCAGAACTATTAAATGCGGATTAATCCGAACTTGGAACTGCAGGCTGTAAGAGGACGTCAGATAATTGTCTAATGAGCAAATCTCTCACATGTTCAAGCTAGTTGCTCTGGGAGACGGAGCAGTTGGAAAGACTAGCTGCATACGTCGCTATACGGAAGATAGCTTTAGTGAGAGATACATTGCCACAATTGGTACTACTTTTGCACTCAAGACGGTTGATGTCACAATGCCTGATGGGAACAGAGTCACCGCCCGAGTGGTTCTATGGGATCTTGCAGGACAACCAACCTACAACGAGCTCAGACGGAGATACATGGCCGGAGCAAGCATGGCAATCATTGTCTACGATGTGACTCGACCACAGACCTTTCTTGATATAGGTGAGTGGTTCACGAAATTCATCACAGTGTGCCCAAATGCCGTTGTAGCTGTTGTAGCAAACAAGATTGACAGACAGGATAGGCTTGTTCCACCTGCTGCGGGTGATATGATCACAAAGTGGCTTGATGTCCTTCACTTTGAAACCTCAGCAAAGAGCGGAGAGAACATTAACGAGTTGTTTACTGATTTAGTCACAAGGGCAATTGAGAGGCAACGAGATCTAAAGCTCGGTGATCCGTTACGTTCACCGGACCCGACCAAACCCTTTAAACTGGGAGTCTAGAAGGCCATCTGCGGACTGATACAAATGGTAGATCGCATGCGGGCTGTTAAAGGTGCCATAGGTCACCTTGCTCTCTTTGCTGTCAACTTCTTCGTCATGGTTGGCATTGTTGAGAGTTATCAAATATTCAATGAACAGCTGCCGCTATTTGATGCGATGATTCTGTCGTTCCTTTTGATCCATTCGACGATCCTGCTCTCAGTTCAGCTAAGCGTTCAGATTCAAGAACTCATCAGAGTAAGGATGCCAACCCTTCTCATCGCATACTACTTCAAATTTGAGGATGATGAAGCAATACCAATCCCACTCCTAGACCCCGTGAAGAGCAAGCTAGGCGTTCTAGTTCTCCTTCTTGTTCTTAGTGGAGGAATAGTAATTTACCCTATCTTTGCAGTATATGGTTTCTTCTTGGTTTCAGCAATCCTGATAGTAACGCCGCCCCTTGATATTGGCACGATTCTCTCGTTATTTGAAAGATTTTTGGGGTGGGTGCCGCCCCTCTTTGCAGTAGTATTGATTCTTCTTATTGCATCCATTGTGATAATCGAGTTCAGGCATAATTAGAGAGAGAATGCATGAAATTCACTGTTGACCTACGTTGGGATTTATAACCCTAGGAGTATCTGCGTTTTCGAACTAAGTTGATAAAGCCCGATGTGATCGTTGTTGGAGCTGGATCTGCTGGGTGTGTTGCAGCTCGAAGATGTTCGGAAATGAAACTTAAGACACTGCTAATTGACAAGAAACCGCAAAACCTAATCGGGCAAAAGGTCTGTGGCGATGAGATAAGCAAATCTCATTTTGAAGCAACGGGCATAGACTTTCCACAAGGAGATGAAATCTCTGCAGTCATTGCTGGTGCTGATGTTTACCCTCCCAACATGAAGAATGAGCTAAAGGTGAGAGGATGGGCTGAGTTCGATGGGTGGACTGTAAACCGATTGAATTTCGGACAACGCCTTTTGAAGGAGGCAATCTCCGAGGGAGTTGTATTT
>JBHLND010000072.1:0-10718 GCA_048937485.1 Promethearchaeota archaeon | reverse complement strand
TGGATTTGATAGAGGAGCATATCCTTCCGGTGAAGAGTGTGAAACATGTTATTGTGCTTGACCATCATTTGCCATCGAATGAGAGAAGTGACCTCTCAGACATTCTTAATGATGATTCCCTGATTGAGATAAATCCCTGTCAGCATGGTATGAGCGGCAGCTATGACCTTTCCGGCGCAGGAGTAGCGTTTCTTCTGGCCTACGAGCTCTCCGAAGAGAATATCGACCTCTCAGAATTGGCGATAGTTGGTGCAACTGGAGATCTGCAAGACTACTACGGCAAAGGATTCAAAGGAATCAACGAACACATTATGAAGCTCGGCCAGGATGCAGGATTCATTCTTGTGGAAAGAGATCTTACTTTTTTTGGGATAAATACAAGACCCCTTCCCTATTTGCTGGAATACGCTACTGAGCCATATCTACCTGGCATTACGGGAAATAGGGATCACTGCTTTGGTTTTCTCAATGAACTCGGAATTGAACTGAAGGACGACAATGATTCTTGGAGAACATGGACAGAACTGACCGTTGATGAAAAGCAAGTCATCATTCAAGGGCTGATCTCGCATATCCTCGAAACTTACGAGAACCCCAAAATCGCAACAGGTATTGTAGGGGATGTCATCACACTTGTGAGACGCCCAGCTCGAACTGAAATGAGAACCGCCAAGGAGTTCTCCACACTTCTTAATGCCTGTGGACGAAATAGACGACCGGAGATAGGAGTCCAGATTTGCCTTTCTGATGAGAACGCATTCAGGATTGGCAAGGCACTCCTTCAACAGCATCGAGCCAACCTTGCAGGGGCGCTCCGGCGATTGGAAACTGATGGCTACCTGGAAGAAGAGGGTATGTACGTAGTTAGAGATCCACAAACACCCGATACGATTATTGGTATTGTAATAGGGATGGCTCAGGGGTCAAGAATTGTGCCAATCGATAAGCCAATCATTGGCGTGAGCACCAATACAACCGGAGAGGGTCCTCTAGTCAAGATTTCTGGTCGAGCCAGGCGGAATCTTGTGAAACAGGGGGTCAATTTGAAGGACGCATTCACTGATGCTGGAGGAAATCTCAATGACAAGTATCAGCGTCAGGTTGTGGAAGCAGGCGGACATCCTATGGCAGCCGGTGCTTTTGTTCACATAGACTTTCTTGAGGAATTTCTAGAGCTTGTATCATTTCAGCTTGCAGCCATGCTGAAATGAACGAAAAATTAGGAAAGGGGGACCGAGCCCCCTTACGGATCTTAGTTCTGCAGGAACTAGTATTCTTCAGCAGTAAGTGATGCGCCAATGATTCCAGGCACAAATAGCAGGGCGAAGGATACGCCCAAATCGATGGCGATGTTCCTACCAATATCCGCCAACATAGCCAGATTAGTTGGGTCTAGGCCCATAGTAAGAACAACATAACCAACAAAGAATAGGCCGATTGAAATCAGAGAAACGAAAAGCATCCTAACTCCACTCTTGGAAACAAGGCCTGCAATGAAGCCTGCAACGCCAAGAGCGACAAGAGGAGCATATGCTCCAGCCATTGCCCACGTGTAGGGGAAGATTAGTTCTGCGAACAACAATGCGCCCTGTATTGTTAGCCACTCAGTGATAGCGCCGCTTCCCAGAACGGCTTGAATAGTAGCAATATCCAAACCCAGAATCTGGAATGCTCCAATCACAATCGCAACAACTAGGGCGATAATCAATGCCATAATAGTTCTGAACATTGTTTTGGACACGTCCTTGGTGGATGAATTAATCCGTGCCTTTCACGTGTCCATTCTCCGCTTTTATACTTCTTGGCAATCGCCCCGCTTTATATTGGGCCCATATTAATGAGAAGACACATGCACATCATACATTGAATTCCGAGATCAGTGATTCAATGTCAGCCATTACATTTCGAATGAGATCAATGATGGCAGGATGGCTGTCTTCTACTGGAAGTGAGTTAGGCAAGAACCATTTGACCTTCGTATCGGAGCTCTCGGGTACTATATCGAAAGACACAGCACGACACAAATAGTGGTTGAGAATGAAATGATATTCTATCTCACCTGATGGGTCTCTCAGGATAATATCTGCTGTGTCTATGAAACGAAGAACCTTGGCATCTATCCCAGTTTCTTCCTTTATTTCTCGAATCAAGGCAGCTTCTTGAGATTCTCCAACTTCAACTCCGCCTCCAGGAATACTCCACATCCCTTTTCCAGGGTTCTTGTCACGTGTCGCCATCAGAATTCCATTGGGACCAATAACTACTGCGCCAACTCCAGGAATGGGATGCGAGGGGTATCGTCTTTCAGCCATTCTTCCACTTCCGAGAATTGCTAAACTTTCGAAAGGCCAAATGGCATTTTAATCAATGCACCGCACTTCGGACAGACAATGTCAGCATATATATCGAAACCTGCTTCGCTGTCATAGGTCTTCTTCGCACAAGTATGGCATTCTGAGCAGGCTATCTTCACATAACGGCGCAATTCGAAGACATTGCGCCATGCGTTTCTAGAATGCTCAAGCAATCCTTGCTTGTCGTATTCAACGGCAAGCTCAACCCAAGGAGCTGCAGCGCCCGGGTCTGACTCTGACCATCGTACTAGACAGTCTAGAAAATTGCGTGTCTGTCCTGTTTCCAAATATGCATAGCAGAGACATCTCCATGAGCCGGTCTCTTCGCTCACTGCTGCCTCTGCCTTCTCTAAGTATTGGTGAACAAGATTGGGCTGTCGGAGATGATGCGCAAGAACGCCTAGTCTTGCTAGCGCCTCCACATTTTCAGGGTCGTCCTCAAGAGCTTTCAGGAAACACTCTCTAGCGCCCTCATGGTCGCCGGATTGGAATCTGAGTTCTCCTAGCAATATTAGAGACCTGTAATCATTTGGTGCAAGTGTCACTGCTTTTCCGACAAATGGTTCAGCATCACACGGACGATTCTGAATTAGCATGAGATATGCATAGTTGGAGATAGCGGACATGAGGTCGGGCTCCAACCGGAGCAGCTCAGCCCATTGCTCGGCTCCTGTTGTGAAGTCACCTAATCTGTAAAGACTGAGCGCAAGAAGCCCTCGCATCTCTCGATTCTGAGGGAATTTCTCCACTGCATCCTCAAGAAAGCAAACGGCTCCGCCATATTCGTTCATCGAGTAGAAGGTTCGTGCTAAATCAACCCATGGTTCTGGCTGGCCAGGGTCTAGACGAATTGCACGTCGAAGTTCATCTTCGGCTTCTTCATATCTGCCCAAGATGCGTAGTGCATGACCCAGAAACATGGATACTACAGAATGTTCTTCGATGAGATCATCAGCCCGTTGGAGGACCTCCACTGCTTTCTCCGGCATTTCTGACTGAACATAGGCGATTCCCAGGTACACAAGAACATCAGCGTCGTCTTCATCCGACTGAGCAAGTGATTCCAGCATCTGGACTGCTTCAAGAGGTTTTCCTTCTTCCAGAGCTTCAATTGCTTTCTCCAGTCGTTTGTCAGTCAAATAACATCATCCTGTTAAAACTTATACAAGTGAACTTGTTGAAATCAGGTATAACTGGGCAATGCATGGCCTACATTCCAATTATAAGTACCATTGGATATGGCAATTCTTGATGGCAAAACGTGACTTCATAACTCCTTTCTCACTCCTTCATGCAGCAAGTCTTTTGAGTCAGAGAACTCGTTTGTCAAAATTTCGTAATGCCATCAGTCAGGTCGTTAATGATAGCAGCTATGTTGTGGACATTGGGACTGGTACAGGAGTACTTGCGTTATTAGCGGCGCAGGCGGGAGCAAGAAGAGTCACCGGAATCGATGTGAACTCCAATTCCATTGATTACGCAAGAGAAGCCGCAGCAAGAAATGGACTACAAGAAAGAGTAGAGTTCCAAGTAGCCAATTTCACCGAGTTTGTACCAAGTGAGCCTGCAGACGTTGTTATTTGCGAAATGCTTTCTTCCATGATGCTTGTTGAGCACCAAGTGTCAGCCAGTCATTATGCAGTCAAATCAATTCTGAAATCAGGAGGCACTATACTTCCGCGCAATGCAACCGTCTTCGTTTGCCCTGTTGAATGCCACTCGTTATGGAATAGAATGCACGTCCACGGCCTAGATTTTCCGAGGTTACCCCAAACAACTAACTCTGTGGAATCGAGAGACCTAGCGAATCTCGAAGTTCTGAAGGAATTTGATTTCACATCAGTAGCTAGAACACAATCAGTTGATCAGCTCGTGGAGTTTATGATTGAGGACAGTGGCACAGTTCATGGTATAGCTGGAATGTTTGAAGCAGAACTGGTTGACGGAATCAAACTCACAATGCAAGATGGGTGGAGAATCCTATTTCTCCCGCTTGGCGAACCAGTAAATGTCACTTCAAACTCCACATTGGGAGTCAGAATTCGCTATACTCCGGGTGTACTTGAGTCGCTTCAGATTGAGATCACGAGAATCCATTAGGTTGCATTACCCACCCGCGTGCCTGGAGGATATTGCTCCAAGAATTCACTCCTTATGATATCCATTAGAAGAAGGTCTCGAAACTCCCCGTCGATGAACTCGGTGTTGCGAAGTAGTCCTACTTTCTTGAAACCAGCTTTCTCATAAGTTCGAATTGCTGCTTCATTTTCTGGGAAAGTATCAAGAGTGATACTCTCTAGGTTGAGAATATGGAAAGCTATCCAGAGAAGGACACGAGTGCCATCAGTACCGTATCCCTTTGACCTATTGGATTGATCATAAATTGAGATACTCAGTCTAGCCCGCTGATGAGGATAGCGAATATTCGTGAAACCCGCATGACCGAGAAAACGACCGTCCTTCTTGTCGGTCACTGCCAGCCAAAGAGTGCCGGTTCTTGACGGATTGCTTCTCATCGCTTCGTTAAGCCATTCATTTCGGTCTGATTCCGAATGTGGTAGAGGTACGCCAATTGTGCTTCTGAGATTCCAATCATTCCAGTGCTTCATAATGGCTTCTAGATCTGAACTTTCAAGAGCCCGAAGACACACCAACTCGCCATAATACACGAAACTACACCTCTTCAATGTCCCGGATCGCAGCAAATGGGCTTGCAGTTTAAGCAACCTTTTTGTAAGGGAGGCATACTTTTATCATGTTCTGTCAGGCCGAAGAGATGGTGAATGAAAGAGATGGAACTTAAGGGTCCTCTTTGCTACGTGTTGGATTTCGATGACATCTATGATTATGCCTATCAGACTGCACTAAAGATTAGAGAGTCTGGATGGCGGCCCGATGCCATAGTTGGTATTGCGAGGGGCGGCTGGGTTCATGCACGGATTCAGTGCGATCTCCTCGGGATCAAAGATCTATTTTCAGTCAAGGTGGACCATTGGGGAGTGACCGCCACCAAAGATGGTAGCGCGAAACTCTCATGCCCGCTGGTTGGTGATGTTGCTGGGAAAAGAGTGCTTGTTGTTGATGACATCACTGATACGGGACAGAGTCTGACTACTGCGGTGGATCACATAAAGGAAGTCGGGAGCCCAGCAGAAGTTAAGACTGCAACGCTTATGCACATTGACGGATCTGAATTCGTACCTGATTACTATGGAGTCGAAATAACATGGGCATGGGAGATTTGGCCATGGAATTTCTACGAAGACATCTCATCCCTCATCATGAAGATTTTCGATGGGGAAAAGGTTAGCGAACTGAGCACCATGGAGCTAAAGAAGCATCTTAGAGAGTACAACAACATTGTTCTATCTGACGATCAACTCTCAAAGATTAAGGCGCACCTTGGCTTCATGGGCAAGATTGTATACCCGCTGGATAAGATGTGGAAACTCAAAGGGTGAAGATCCTCTATAGGCCATCCATCCTTACCTATAAATGGGAGAACAACACGTCATCCTGCAGAGCACTCTGAGTTGAGAGAGTATGGCATTTGAGGCAAAACTAGAGTTCGTTCCAGTGGACCGAGCGCAAGAAGAAGAGATTGAGAATCTCCTTCCAATTGAGATTGGAATGTTTGGAGGAAGCGGTAATTATGACCCAACTGTCATTGAGAATCCCATGGAAATTAAGGTGTTCACTCCGTATGGCGAGGCTTCTGACAACTACATAGTTGGGAAGGCAAAGGGGCGTTCATTCGTTTTTCTGGCAAGACATGGAAGAGGTCATACCATTCCGCCACATGCGATTAACTATCGTGCGAATATATGGGGCTTGAAAGCATTAGGCGTTAAGAGAATAATCAGTCCTGCAGCATGTGGAAGTCTGCAGCCGGACAAGGTAAAGCTTGGCGAGTTTGTCATTGCTGATTCGATCTTCGACAGGACGTTTGGACGAAGAGCCGACACTTTCTTCGATGGCGGTCCTATAGCTCATCTTCCTTTTGCGGAGCCGTTTTGCCCTGAGCTTCGAAAGGTCGCAGTTGAAACCGCCGGGAAGATAGGATACAAAGTTCATGACAAGGGAACATATGTCTGCATCAATGGTCCGCGCTTCTCCACCAGGGCGGAATCAATGTTCTACCACGGTCAAGGCTGGGATGTAATAGGGATGACAGCATATCCAGAAGCTGCTCTCGCAATGGAGGCGGGAATCTGCTTTGTCAATGTATCCATGCCAACAGATTATGATGTACATGGTGAGGAAGCTGTTACTCACGATTTTGTTCTGAAGACAATGGCAGATAATGTTGACAGGGTTAGAAAGCTCACTTTCGAGATGATAGACAACATTCCAAAGAAAGCAAGCTGCGACTGCCAGACAAAGATGCAGGGCGGTCTCTTCTGATTATGAATTACAGTAGCTGATTGGGGCCAATCGAGCCCCTCTCATCTAGTCTGACTTCAACAAGTGTCAGCCATCTTCTTCTTCATCGTCTTCCTGCTCGCCGCACCATTCTTTCTCCTCGCACTTGAAAAGGGAAACCAAAGGAGTATTAGCAGGGATGATTATTCCAGCCATTGGCGGATTGATTTGATGCGCGTTGCCGTTGGACAAATGGAACCCAATGTAGGAGACCTACATGGAAATCTAGAGCAACTAATGACATTCCTTGGCAAGGCCAGTGAGAACAATATCGATGTTCTTGTATTGCCAGAACTAGCCAACTCCGGATATGTCTTTGAAGGTCTTGAGGAAGCCAGACGGTTGTCGGAGGAAATCCCTGGAGGACCATATTCGAAAGCTCTCTTGAATTGGTCAACCAAGGGGGGTCTCGTGGTTGCGGGTATCTGCGAAAGAACTGAAGAAGGGCTCAGCAATTCGGCAGCAGCTTTTGCAAACGGAGAGCATTTGGCAACATATCGTAAGATTCACCTCTTCAGCAATGAATTCGATTGGTTCCAGCAGGGGAAAGAAGAACCTCCGATAATTAAGCACAAGGGGTACAGATTCGGCCTAATGATATGCTTCGACTGGGTGTTTCCTGAAGTGGCGAGAGTCCTCGCGTTGAAAGGTGCTCAATTGATACTCCATCCTGCAAATCTTGTGCTTCCCTATTGCCAAGATGCAATGATTACAAGATCCATAGAAAATAGGATCTTTACTGCTACAGCAAATCGAATTGGGGAGGAGAGAAACCTCACCTTTTCGGGCCAATCTCAGGTGACTTCCCCAAAAGGAGAAGTGTTACTTCGTATGGAGACTTCGAATGCTGGCATTAAATGGGTAGACATTGATCCCGCATTGGCAGACGACAAGAAACTCACAAAGAGGAACGATCTGTTCGTAGATCGAAAACCAAGCTTGTATCATAAAATCATTGAAAATTCCTAGTCTTGCTTGGGATTCGTCCCTTCCATCCTTTTGCGGGATACTTCATTTCATTGGCAGTCATCTTGTCGATTATCGCGGCCGCTGGATCAATGCCAACAACATCCGACAGTCTTAGAAGGTAAATCATAACATCTGCAATCTCTTGCGAAAGGGCTTCTCGAAATTCCTCATTCTTCAGGTAATCTGTGATCTCTTCATCTGTCAACCACTGGAATAGCTCCAATAGCTCACCGGCCTCAATTGATGCAGATATGGCAAGAGAGGCTGGTTTGTGATAAGGCTCCCAATCGCGTTCCTGCACAAATTTCCTCACTAGCTCTAGGAGCGAGTTAAGAGAATACTCATCTTTTGGCAAATGAAACACCAGCTACTTTGGCTCTGTAGATCTCTGAAACAGCCACAGACTGTATAGACCAAATACTAGAAGCGTCATTGTCAATGCAGTGAGTGGTGTGTCTGTGAATGGAAGAATTGAATGTCCCGTGACAACCCAGCTTGCTGTATCTAGAAAACCAAGCGCAACTGCAAAGAGCGCCATTAGCAACACTCCGTACCCAACATACTTCATTCTACCCACAGGATTTCTCATAACGGTCTGGATTGAGAGTACTATGGCAACTACTCCCAGAATAAAGGTGAAGTAGAGACCCTCAATAAGATAAAGCCAAATCTCCCAGATGGCAGGAGGTGTTCCCAAAACTATGGCGAACCCAATGAGCATCAATACAAAGGTTGCAGTGGGCCATGGGTCTTCCATGAATTTGCCAAGCCGGCTATCGGAAGTACCCATTGAAAACTCGGATGAGTCGACATCATATTCGTCTTCGTAGTCCTCATCCTCGTAATCCTCATCCTCATCCTCGTAATCCTCATCTTCCTCTTCCTCGTAGTCTTCTTCATTGGATTCTTCAAAGAGAGGATCTTCATCATGCGTCATTTGCTTCTCCTCGCCTAGGTGAGTGCGATGTCGTGTACGTGAGCACGTTAAAACCCTTGTTGTCTGAGGGTATTCAAGAGAATCTGTCAAATGTTCAACAGAAGAAGCATTAAAACGGAAAGCTCGGGAGCTGATACTATGTCTTCTGGGGACCAGAACTTTGAGCAGCTCTTATCTAGGGCACGCTCCCTGAAACAACAGGGACAAAATAAGAAGTCAATTGACGCCTACCGGCAGGCCCTAGAGTTAGATCAATCAAATATTGATGCCCTGAATGAAATGGGACTTATCCACATTTTGATAGGAGAGCAGACCTTAGCCGTAGTCGCTTTCGACTTGGCAATATCGGTCAAGCCAGACGACTCACGAGCCTATTGCAACAAGGCAGAAGCCTACCTGACTATGGGAAGTTTCGAGGAGGCTCTTGAGGCAGCAACTGAAGGACTCAAGATTGTCAATAGCAATGCAGATTTGTGGACAAAGAAAGCGAGATCATTAGAGAGTCTCTTCAAGATTGATGAGGCCATTGTAGCTTACAATGAGGCTCTGAAACTTAATTCTGAGGACCCTGAGATTTGGAAAGCACTTGCACTTTGCATGGACGCTCTAGAGATGTGGGATGAAGTTGCTCGAGCGTATGAGATTGCAGCTGGTCTCCACGAGAAGCGTGGAGAGAATCAGGATGCAGAAAGCTGCATGAAGTTTGCGGAGCTAGCAAAACGTTCGTAATTCAGTTTAATGCAAAAACAAAGAGGCCCTGAACCCCCAGTGCTTTGAGGGTTCAGGATGGGCTATATGCAATTTGAATTACATTACCGCGACCGCTTGAAGAAGATTGCAAGTATCACTACAGCAATTGCCGCCACGATGTAGATTCCATATTGAGCAATCATCTCAATAATGGGATCAATAGTTGTGGTAGTTGTGGTAGTTGTAGGAGTTGTCGTAGGAAGACCGAGTTCGTCGCGTACTGGAATAACAAGCTCAAGCCCACGGTAGTCTATGCCCGCCGCGGTTACATAAGCCTGTACTGTGATATTAGTCATATCTACTTGTGGTGATACTTCATGGAAGTAGTTCTCATCTACACCTTCCGAAGAGGTGTACACATTTGATGTAATCGTGTAGTTCGTCCATGCTCCATCATCGATTTTTACACCAAGAATTACCTCCTCGACATCATTGTAAAGCTCATGAGCGTATACAGTCACGTTGATTGTTGATGAGCTGGTTGGGATGTAGGGATCCCATCCAACGTTGACATATCCGGTAGCATCACAACCTGCGATACCCCAGTCGTAGTTGAAGACATTGAGATACCAGGCGGCAACACCTTCATGTTGAATGATGACTCCTGCTTCTCTATTGTCATCAATGCTTCCTCCGCTCCAGTTAATGCTGCAGACGAGGACCATCTGTCCGTCAACTATGATTGCCTTATTGTGATTCAGATAGAAGAAACGTGTATCCATCCAAAGAACAGGGATATTCTCTTCTGCAAGATCCTCGGCAATCTCTTCATTGTTGCCCTCGCCCTCGTTTGTAATTATGCGAACAGTCACGCCCCTGTGCTTCGCTGCGACAATTGCGTCAATGATTGTACGTACCGATACTGAGTTGTTGTTTATATAGGGAATCTGAATGTCTAGGGTTGCCTGAGCACTGTTGATACACCAGAGAATTCCCTCCAGGCTTGTATCAGGACTGAATACAGGAGTGACTTTCATTTGTCCTGAAAACGTACCTTCCTGAGCAAATGGTCGTGGATAGTAACTCGTATCCGCTGGTAACCAAGTCAATGGCGTGCCAACTCCATCAGTGGCTTCATTGTAATCTGTTCCAATGGACCAATCATAATCGAAGACATTTCTATAGTATTGAGTAACTTCCACGTCAGTCATTGCTATGTGGTATTCACGATTCGCCCGGTAGTTCTTCTGCGTAAAACCGCCAGGAGAGGACCCAGAGGTCCACTCATCACGTGGAAAGCTATTCTTAGCCCAATTGCCAGATTGGACAACCGTTGTTTTGTTGTC
>JBHLND010000071.1:0-10728 GCA_048937485.1 Promethearchaeota archaeon | reverse complement strand
GTAACGTAAGATGAACGCCGCAATTAGCAGGAAGGGTGCAAATACTGGCCCCCACCACATCAAGCCCCAAAGCTCGCTACCGGTCATGATGACAGATAGCTCCATAAATGCCCCAAGGAGTACAGCGGATGCCGCTTGGAACATGTTGAGGGGCACTCCGATAAAACCCGCATAAATCCCTGCTCGGCTTTCTCCTGTTACCAATTCATCAACCTGTGCAATGTCTGCAGGTACTACGTAGCTCATTAGATAGTAAATAGCCATACCTGCTCCTACAGGTGCAAAGAACATGATAGCTACTGGAGTATATCCCACGATTGCTCCAAGTCCACGCAGAAACGGCGTCAGGGGTGTGATGATTGCCAACATAACGAGTCCAATAATAAGCGAACGTTTCTTTCCAAGGCGCCGGATGCCCAGAAGCCAGAGATAGAAGCAGATTACTGTGGACCCCAACATGGTCAAGGCAGGGGGAATCAACGCTTCCATCGAATTAAGGAGCAATACTTGCTGGATAAAACCTACCATCTGCTGTGAAAGGGCTATGAGGGTGAAGGAGAGGAATCCGACTGCTAGTGTCCACCTAACAAAGGTCTGATTTGCCATGGCAGTTCTAGTTTCTGCCGCAAGGCTCCTTCTGACAGGCGCTATGTCAGTTCGTTCCCGAATGACCGTCATGGAAGGCAGCATGAAGAGAAGCGTCATCACACAGAACACAAGTAGGAGAGTCAGACCAGCATCACTAAGCACTGACGGATCCTCTCCCACGAATAGGAGCGGAGTCATGAATCCAAGAATGGCTCCAGTTGAGTCTGCCGTGAAATTGAAGGTGTTCAACAGACCCGAAACTAGAGGACGCTCTTCATCATGGGTCACCTCTGGCAGCCATGATTGGTGTGCTGTCATTGTGAAGGCATAGAAGAACTTGAACAGGCTGAGCACTGCCAGATAGTAAATGAAAACAAGGAGCTCCAAAGTAGGATCAGCCGTATTGAGAAACCAGTTAGGCACAAAAAGCAAGAATGCTGCTACGACAACACCGGGCGTTCCAATGACAACAAATGGTCTTCTACGACCCCATCGTGTTTCAAGTCCGTCGCTATAGTACCCTGTGAACCAGTGAGTCAGGCCAATGACGATATATGATGCAGATAATGAGATGCCGTTTAGGAACCAATTGAGTTTAAACTCGGTTCCATATACATAAAACGCAGTCATAGTAATCATCGTCATCAAAAAGGATGGACCAAAGCGCCCCATTGCATATCCAATTTTCTTCCACAGTGGAAGCATTAGCATCACTTCCGAGTGTCAACTCCTCGTTGAAATCCTACTAATCAGTCAATCGCAAGCACCCTTGAATGAGGTCAGAGTCTACCATGGAGAAATCGGAATGACGCAGGAATTTATTTTTGGGGTAGTCTATGCTTATCTATCTGCCTTTACTGGATACAAGCTTGAAACATCCTTGAGCGGACCAGGAGCGAACTACGAATGGAACTCTCATTCTCTGCAAAGAAAATCGTACCATCAGCGACCTTGGCGATAAACGAATTGATTGCTCAACTTAAAGAACAGGGTGAGCAGATCCTGCACATGGGATTTGGAGAAGCTCCCTTTCCTGTTCATCCACTTGTTCGAAAAGCACTCTGCGACAATTCATGGCGTCAGAAGTATCTCCCTGTACAGGGAATCCTTCCACTAAGAGAACAGATTTCCAGATTCTATCAATCCATGTTTGACCTGCGATATGCATCTGAACAAATCATCGTTGGCCCGGGAAGCAAACCTCTAATGTTTGCAGCCCTAACAGCCCTTGACGGTCCCATATTTCTGCCTGCTCCATCATGGGTCAGCTATCAACACATGGGTCGATTTCTTGATCGCGAGGTGTACGACTTACCAACAAATGTGGATGAATCATATCGTCTAAGCCCTGGAGCTCTGGAGGGCGCTCTTGAGCAGTACGCTCCAGACCCCGCGCAACAAAAGGTCCTGGTTTTGAACTACCCATGTAATCCCACAGGGCACAGCTTCTCTGCAAATCAATTGAAGGATCTTGCTAGAGTTGCAAGGGAGAACAACATAATTGTCCTTTCAGATGAGATCTATGCTCTGACCCATTATAGTGATCAGGAACACCAAAGCATGGCTAAGTTCTATCCAGAAGGGACAATTATCACAGGAGGTATTTCCAAGGACCGTTCGCTTGGAGGGTATCGCCTTGGCGTTTTGCTGCTTCCTGCAGATGAGAAGGCACTCCTGCGCAGTATCTTGGCAGTTGGGAGTGAAATCTGGTCTAGTGTTTCTGCCCCAATTCAGTATGCGGGAATTGAGGCATATCGAACTGATACGGAACTAATTGAGTATATGCAGGATTGTGCAAAGGTTCACGAGCTGATGACAAGATATGTTCATCGAAAGATAGACGCTGGAGGCATATCATGTCCTCCACCAAGAGGTGCTTTCTACCTTTTCCCTGATTGGAACAACTGCAGAGCGGCGCTAAAAGACAAAGGAATTTCGACCTCTGCGGATTTGGCCAAGTACTTGCTAAGAGAGCTGCTTTTGGCCAGTCTTCCAGGACTGGAGTTTGGAATGCCGCCCACTCATCTGAGTTTGCGTCTAGCCACTGTTGACTACGATGGAGCGGAAGCCCTTGAGTTCTTCCAGAAGGATCGTGATTCTGCCCTTGGCGACCCTGATGGATTTGTTTCGTCTACTGCACCTAGACTTGAAAGGGCAAGTGATCTTCTTGTTGAGTTTACTACAAAGCTCCAATAGAGAACAGTAGAGTACAAGGGAATCTGCTTCATTTGAACTGGGCATATGAGGGGCTGAACAGAGATGTACACTCAGGAGCAAAACGCTCTCATAACACCTATTCTCAAATCTGCACCATAATGGGAAATGTGCCGTATGATGTGCATATCTTAGCACAACCAGATACATATTGAAGCAGAGCGTGGCAATTATTGAGCTGAGTAGGCTTTGAGAAAGAAATTGGGAGCAGTATTCATCATCGGTGTGCTATCCGTATTTCTAATATCCCTCCTGGGTTCAGAATCTCCTGGTTTTTGCTGGGGAGTTGAAGTTGGAGATGAGTTTCATTTCGATATAGGAGTTTTCGGATTCATTGAAACTGATCCTGATCATCCACTGGATTATGTGCCCTTTCTAGGCTATAACAACACACAGATTATTGCCAGAATCACAAGTCTTCCTACTGTTGCAGGCAATCTTTCTGCCGCGCAGTTTATTGGCATAGTTAATGAGCTCAAGGTTGAATGCGTATTCACGAATGGAACCGAGATCTCTCCTAATGCCATTGAAGGATACTATGTCAACTTTGGACAGACCTCAATATGCGAAATTGTGTCCAGAGCGATTCTTCCTGTAGGTCATTGGAATTTGGTTGACCGCCTTTTTCCTGACGAACCAGAGAATCCTTGGTGGTGCAACACCTATCTGTCCGATGAACTTGGGGCCTCTATGTATTTTGGGTATAGGTATGCAAACGTTGATGCAGGTAGCGGCTGGAGTACGTATGTGAACTTGACAAGTGGAATGCCTTTGACTGTGACTCATTGGGAGTTATCTGCCCACACTGGCTCCTGGATTGACTATCGAGTTGCAATTGAACTTGTGTAGTCAACTTTGGCTGAGCCCTTCACCAGCGTCATATTGCTTCCGGGCCAATAGCGTCGATTAAATGTTGCACATCCTCGCTGCTCTTCATGAATACTCCTTGATTTCCCAACCGCAGTTGTTCAAGACCTTCCTCTTTCATCGCCAAGTAGCTCTCAGCCATCTCTCTTGCTGTGGGAGCTCGGTATACTGGTGCTTGAAGCTTATAGATTGGAAAGAATGCCAGCAAAGTCATCGGAATCTTTGAATCAACTTCTGCGACCAACTTGGCAATCTTTCGGTGTTCCTCTGTTTCTACGATTCCCGGAATATAAAGGGTCAGAATCTCAAGCGTAAACCCATGATTCACAATCTCCTCAACACATGAAAGTATGTGTTCATTTGTGGTCCCACAGAGCTTCCGATAGACGTCCTCAGAGTAAGCCTTGATGTCCAGCCAGAATGCATCGATGCCTTCTTCAGCGTAGGCTTCAAGATTCTTTGGGGTGAGTCCATAGCCATTGGTTTCAAGTAGTACCCATAGGTCTATTGATGCTTTCTTAATCCTCTGCGTAGCCTCGATGTAAAACTCAGGTTTACAGAGCATATCACCTCCCGTGAATGCAACAATGTTTCTGGCGGGACCGACTCCCTGAGGACTAAGGACAACCTGTTCAGGAGTGAGCTTACCAGGACAACTCTCTGAAGGGGTTCCAGTAAGAACACAAGCTCCGCAATGTCTGCAGAGTCGGTGAGCATGCCAGCTAGTGGCGGCCTCTCTTGGCTCGATGACGGTGACATCCTCACGGTATCTCTTAGCAATACGCGCAATTTTCTCCGTGGACCACCACTCTCCAGTCGCAACTTTGCTGAACTCATGAGAATGGCACTTCAGGCACGTGTGGTTACAACCACTCTGATAGATTGACAGGTAGTCTTCTGGTCTGGACAAAAGAAGGGATTTGATTAGACGTTCATATCCTGTTGTCTTACTGTGACGCAAAGTGGCTGAACATGCAAGTTTCTGTTTTCCCTCCGGCACGTCAACTAGGCAAGATCCTCTTGGATAGCCCTGGTCTACCATTGTACAATGGCCGGAATCTTCTGTCAATCTTCTTACTACGTTATACTGTGCAGAGTCGCCAATAAACTAAGCGTTCTAAATCGTGTACGCACTGTTCTAATCCATGGCATTATAGTGAATATTGACCAAGTCATGAGTGACATTCACCATTAGGATGGTATTCAAGTGGAACAAGTCACAACTGAAAAAGACAGAATGAATCATGAGTCTGAAATCCCGCGCAATGCCAGAAAGTGGCGGACGCGCATTTCAAACCTTATAGCGACCCTGCTTCCCTTTGCCACATCAATTCCTCCACTGGCAGCATGGGGCGCATTGATGGCCATACCTCTTATCGGTTACATTGCACTTCTCTTCACATCAGGACCTGCCCATTTCCTTGAAGCACTTTTACTTCTCTTCTTTGGGGGTTTTGTATGGGAGATGGTGATTGCAGTCATCGGTCTTTCCATCCTCGTCTACTCATTTGTCCACATGAGATTGGCAAGGAAAGAGGGCTTGATCACCTCTGGACCATATCGATTCGTACGTCATCCACAGTATCTTGGTGTAGTTTTATTCACACTCACCCTGACTACGCGAAGCTACTGGATCGCTACTAACACCTTTGGAATGAGCTGGATTGCCCCCGACCTTATGCTCGCAATTTGGATTGGTATGCTTCTTGCATACATAGTTCTAGCCACAGTCGAGGAGCTTCATCTAGCCAAAACATTCGCATCGGTCTTTGAGCAATATAAACAGAAGACAGGCTTCCTACTTCCATATGTGAGGTCTGGGCGTCGAGAAGTAGAGATTGCTCTTTCCCTCTTGCTTCCTGTGATACTCCTCTACACACTCGTCTTCGTTTCGAACTTGATTATGTTTCCGCCCTTGCTATAGGAACAGCACGCTTCAAGAGAAGAAAACTGTTAACGACTTGCTCGAAGAGCCATCAGTCTAGATCTGACTTGTGCCGGATGCGCTTTCGTTAATTATCTCATTTCTGAAGTCCGGAAAGAAAATCCACTCTGGAACTATCACCTGTTCAGCAATCTCGCTCTCTTCAAGCAATTCGGTTATTTCACGCCTCAAAGCGGCCACTCTCTTTGATGACTCAACAACGAAGGTCATCATTAATTCTGGCCTGTTTGCCATTCTATAGCTCAGCCAGTACTCATCCGGCCACTGTTCTCGAAAGAGCACATCTAGCTCGTATGCTTCCTTCTGGGTGATTGCTGGGCTTTCAACTCGCACCATCACTATTAGGTCATCTTCACTTGCTGCAGGGTTGATCTCAATTGTCTCCGAAACCAAGTTGTGCTTTCTCATGAAAGCAAGCCGTTTTCTAATAGTGGGAACCGATGCCCCCGCTTCTGCTGAAACATCGCCAAGTGCTTTTCGTCCGTCGAATTGCAGGGACTTCATGATTCTCCAATCAACCCTCTTCAAAGCATCAAGTCCCTTGGTCGAGCTGGTATCTATTGTTGTCGGAGGCCCAACCATCGGCAAAGCTTGCACTCCCTTCACCAAATCAGAAGCCTGCAGATGATCTACCGCCTGACTTAGTTCAGCATTTGTTCTGTAAACCGCCACAGCGAACCCCCGTAACTCGTATCCGAGGCCCATTGCCATAATAAAGGGATGCTCTCCAAGACTCGCAATGTCTTCCTTCCTTGTGTTTGATTCAATGTCAAGAAGCAATACTGCAAAGCTGGCCTGCAGTCTTTCAAGTGGCAATTGCACCACAAATCTGTGTATCACTCCATGCTCAACAAGGGCTTCTACTCGATTCTTTATTGTGTTTAGAGAAACATTGTGCTTCTCAGCCAATTTCGAAAAAGAAACCCTGCATTGCGCTGCTAATTCGCCGAGAATGAGTCGGTCTAGGTTATCCATGAGGTGTCCATCACCAGTCTTTCTGAATATGAAGACATCACTTCACAATTTGCAAAGTTTTCCCTTGTTCGAGATGGATTTCTTCAGGTCCCTCTTGCCAATGATACTTCTATTTCTTTCCCATGGTATCCCTTGAGTTGAATTGTATCATGAAGAAACAAGGAATTTCAATCCCGTCAAATCCTGATGATTATTCATCAGGTCACTCAGTCAAGAGAGCATTGGTTCTGCTAACAGGCGCTATTGTGATCTGCTGGGTGGCAATGGAACTCGTTGAGCTAGCCGCTATCACCATTCCCCTATTGGGATTGGTGGCTATCCATGCTCTGGCTTTTGTTGGCCTTGTGTGGATCTACAGGTGGCTCCAGCTGAAGGCGCAGGGGTGCTATTTGACATGATGGGTCTTGAAGCGTTGGTCACACTCTTCATCGTGTCTATCATTCTCTGTGCTGTCGGAGCCGAGCTAGTGAGGCGGTATCGGCCCAACATGAACAAGATGTACATTCACTTTCTCCATGCCATCTATGGAGTTGGTGTTGTCATCCTGTTCTTTGCTTTGTAATCCAAAAGAGGGGATTGGTAGATTCGCAGTCTGCCAATCCCTTAGACTCCCACATTACGAGAGATTTCGCCAATATAAGTCCTGCAAACCCACGGACGCTTTAGTGGGACAACTATGACTATGACAAGGGTCCCAGCTGCTCGAACACCTAGGTACGCCGAAGTCAAGTCTGGAGTCTGAATGGTAATAGTTGCGGTTGTAGATGTGCTATTCATAAAATCCGATCAACTACTATCATAGCTCAGCTCCAATAAATCTGCTAACCTCTTGGAATTCTCCGAACCCCTGCAACAACATCAGCTTGGGTGTAACATCTTGCATGCACCTTGATTGTAAATTCTCATTTTCTTTCCCTTGAATGCTCCGACAAGTGTCAAATTCGCTTTTTGTGCAAACTTGATGCCAGCAACAGTCGTCACTGCAAAGGAAACCAGTAAGGGAATTCCTGCCCAAGCACATTTACTAACGATGTCTGCTGTGAGACGCCCAGAACTCATCATCAAGCACTCAGATAAATGGAAATCTTGAAGGACTGCCAAGCCTATTGCCTTGTCAGCGGCATTATGACGGCCAAGATCTTCCGCCACTACATACTTGTCTTCCGTCAAGCTGTGCACAAGTGCACCATGCAATGCCCCAGTCAGTTCACGTCCAGTCTGGGATTTGCGCATAATCTTTGCTGTTTCACGAATCTTCTGTAGGGACACAGTCACAGGTTTTGAGATTGAAGGCAGTCCACTAGCAGTTCGAAGTTGCTTCAATACATCTGGAGCGCTACACTCTGTCCCAATGAATCTTTGAACTCGTGAGAACCCAATCTGCTGAACTTTGTTTTCTCTAACTCTGACATAACACCTATTTCCAGAGTACTTCAGTTCATCAATATCATTGAATGATTTGATGACTCCAGTGGACAGGAGGTATCCGAGTGAGAGCTCCTTTTCCAGACTAGGACTGCAGACAAAGGCTGCAAGAAACTCGTTGTTCAGGCGTAGTTCCAAGGCGGACTCGATGGCGATGAGATCGTCTTCACTTTCCGCGACATCTCCAATCACTCTGATGGTTGGCAGAGACCTGTATTGCCTCATGAGGAAACCCATGGTTTCAGAGTTCACACTCATAAAAGGCTTCATGCTTGTGAAGCCGATTATTTCCTCTCATGAATTCCAGCACCATTAGAAGATTGGCGCGTTGCTTCGACAATGATTGCTCCTATCTCTCTGCCGACCTTTTCAAACTCATTCTCTACACCCGGCGCAAGTGGTCCTTCCCGTCCCTGGACTAGGGCTGATTGGCGGTTTCGGATGATCTTCATTTTCATCCGTTTCATGGCTCCCTGTATCCTCCGTGCGGCGCTGTTCTCAAAGACGCCCCATTTCCTTTGATTCATTCTTGACTCAATTCTAGTGTCAAATGCAAATCCCATTATTCCTCTAAGTTCAATTGACCTAAGCTGCATCAGAAAGTCCTTCATCTCTTTGGAGGTTCGAATGATATGTGTGGGTCCACCAATGGCGATGAAGTCAAAACCTGGAATCTGTTGAAGGCTTGCCTCATCAATATTCAGACATTCAGTTTCAGTCCCGGTTGCCTCGATTCCCCTGACCAATGCCAAGGCTACCGCCTTGGTGTTTCCAAAATGCGAGTCATAAAGTACAAGTGCTCTCTTCATTCTCTCGCCTCCCTAAACCTCTGCTCTGTTGAGGATCCCTATGAGGACTCCTAAGACCACTCCAATACCAACACCCGCTCCCATGCCGATGAACATAATGATGTCTATTCCTCCAAGGAGTCCTATTAACAGCCCACCAGCTGTCCCGATAAAGACACCAAAGCCGATCTTTCTTCCACTTGTCAACTTGTAGCTAAGGAAGACTCCTACAGCGGCTACTGAAAGGAGGATTAGGCTGCTAATTGGCGCAAAGGAACAGTGTGACACATAACCCAAGAGGTTTAGAGCGGTTGATCCCCACTCCAATAATTCTGTGGGAATCAATGTCCAGACAGCTGCGGCGAAGCTGCCTACTGTGGCTGCAATAATGAATGCCCATATTAAGGCCAGACCAAGAATCTTGAGGATTCCTTTAACCGTGTTCTTGTTTTTCGCTGGCTCAACTGCTTCTATTGTTTGTTTCTCACTTAGCATCGTAATGTTTCAATCCTTGATCTATAATCGTATACAAGACCGAGAGGTATTCTCTGGTCTTTTCCTCTGGTACGCCCCCTGTTTTCCCTCGCATGATTATCTCCCTGATGGCCAGTCCTAATGTGCTCAAAGCAATCGTTACACTAAGCGGGTCAACCTTTTCTTGAACTCCTGAATTCATCAGGGTCTGGGCAATGACATCAGTCATGAGACGCTCTATTCTAAGCTGCCTGCTCCGTAATTCTTGCTCACACTCAGTGAGAGGCTGACTAGTTCTTTCCTTCTCTACGATTGCATTGAATGCAATACTAAGGCGCCCCGAATCCATTATCTCCGCGTAGAATGGACACTCCTCAACAAAGGTGAGATATGCGTTTCCAAGAGACCTGAGTTCATAGACAGCATCAGGCTGACTCAATGTCTTATCCATTATCTCAATCAGTTTGTCAAAGGCGCGGGTGGCAACAGCAATGTAGAGATCGTCCTTGGAATCAAAGTAGTTGTATATGGTTGCTTTCGTATAGCCTGCCTCAGTAGCAATCTCATCAACCATGGCCTCGGAATATCCTTGCTTGGCAAAGATGTCCTCAGCCACTGAGATAATTGCCTCTCGTCGCTGTGTTCTCTCTCGTTCCAGTCTTTTCTGTTTGGCTTGGTCTATGTTGTCATGCTCGCTCAAAAAGCCCACCATTGGAATTATACTCAAGTATAATCTATTTGACTTGAGTTTATTAAGTATCGCATCAGCGTAAAATGCTCTTTACACAAGCAATCTGTTTCTGAAGCGAAGTAATTTGCTCTCTGAAGTAACCAAAGCTCTGGATTCTCCCGAGAATCGAACTACTTCATCTTCCGGACCACTACTATGACAATTACCAATGCAACTACTCCCACACCAGCTAATGCCACTAGCATCAAATCCATAGATTCACCGTTTGTGGTTTCTGTTGTCGTAGTTGTAGTCGTAGTTGGTATCGATAGCTCAGTCATATTGAGAATGCACAGAAATCCGTCGGAGCTTCCCCCTCTGTCTGCCTGCCCTGGGCCAACAACTGGAAGGTCATCTGAATATGTATACCCGGTAAATGCAATCAATTCGTCGTTAATCACAACTAGTCCCATGGAGTACTCGCTGGAACTGCCGCCAATATAGGTGGCAAAGACCAATTCATCAGTAGAATCGAAAACACCGAGATATGCATCTGTAGCACCTGCATTGTTTTCCTGCAAGGGGTCCATAATAGGCATATCAGACGAGCCCGCATTGCAAAGGATAACCACCGAATCATCTGATAGCAATTCCAATCCGTAGGATCTGTCCTCCCGAGCCCCTCCGAGATATGTGCTGAACTGTAGAGCACTCCCGGTTTCATTCAATCGGGCCAGGAATGCATCGTAGCTCCCACTGTCTGGCAGAATCTGGTCTTGAAG
>JBHLND010000070.1:0-10744 GCA_048937485.1 Promethearchaeota archaeon | reverse complement strand
CCACGTCTTGGAACCTGTGTAAGAAGCAATACAATGCTGAAATTGCCCCGGGGCAATTGATTGAGAATTCCTCGCTTCATATCAGGCTCCAACTCATCTTCTAGTTGGCGGGTCATCACACCCCGTTCCATGAAATTGTAGCGAATCCTTTCAAAGTCACCAGATGAGCTCTTCTTCGGGCGAATGAAAGATATCGAGTATCCAAGTCGCTTCAGAGAATTATAACCGATGTAGGTTCGAAAGAGAGGCGGGCTAAGAGTTTCAAGCTCAACTTTGCGTAATTCCACGGTATCCCCATTTCGTCTTACTTTCAGGTTCAATCGCAGTCACTCCTGAATTGTGGTCCCACGCAGGGTGATGACGAACTATATGTAAAGGATTCTGGAGAATTAATCCGCGAATGCGCCCTCACGCTTCAAGATTTGTGCTTTCAGAGAGAGACCACCACCAAATCCACCCAAGCCATTACTGGCTACTACTCTGTGGCAGGGTACAAAAGGAGAATGTCTGTTGCTTGCCATCACATTTCCTACGAATCTGGCGGCGTTTGGCAATCCAGCTTTCTCCGCAAGCTGCCCATATGAGATAGTTGTACCTTTCCTTATCTTACGCGCCGTTTGGGCAACTTTTCGTTGCTTCACGGTCATTCCTGAGAAGTCCAACTTAATCTTGTCAAGACCAGGATAATCCTTGCCTTCCCATACTGCAAAGACAGCCTCAAGAACTCGGAGATTATCGGGACTTTCATCGCGAGGAAGACCCTGTCCATTGACTGAACGGATTGCGTCGTCAATAGAGTTTCTAGGTAATGCAGAGGCATAAAGTCCGTCCTCTGTAAACACACCTGCTGCGTACAATTCACCCTTTCTCAGGATGGCAAGAACACCTTGATTCATGACAAATTGGTGAATCTAGACCTATTTGTACTTTGAGCATTTGCTAAGCACAAACGCAAGAATTGAACTTAACTCTGGATCTGATTTCTTTGACCCAAAGAGTGCCCATCCACCATCGTTCTTTTGAGACTGAACAATAAGTTGAATTCCATCTTTTATGACCTTCTTTTCCTTTTCATTCAGCGGAGCACCTACTGCAGTTAGATCCATCATATCCATTGTAGATTTCTGGTTTATCGCATCGCTCAGGTGTTGAAATAGTGCCGCGCGGGCGTTCTTGTAGACCTTGCTATCAGAATTGATTCCCACTGCTTTCAGTCCTGAAACTATATTTCCACTAGCCAAGGGATCTGAAATGTTCTGCCCTACGAAATCAGGCCAATAGCCATCCTCATTCTGAGAGTTGGCCAAGAAATCCCTTGCCCGTCGGATTCTTTCTTGATCCTCGTAATTGACTAGGCAGAGCGCTTCAAGAGCTTTTCCTGTTAGCCAGGTTACGCTCTTTCCTACTGGATAAAAATCCCCGCCCCAAGTTGCCCCATAGCGGTCTTCGATTAGATTATTTAGATTGAGAGTTTCAGCAAACCCGCCATCGTTTTTTTGTCTAGAAACAAGGAACTCGGTCATTCTCTTAGTCAGGTCAGGATACGATTCCTTGAAACTAGCAACCAAATGAAGTAATTCTGCAGTTTCTTTCACGGAACTAGGATTTCCCTTTATAATCTCGAAAGGAACACCGCCATCCTTGTTCAAAACACTCACGAGCTCTTCAAAGATTTCATCGACAACCTCTGCGGGCAAACTATAACCAGCAGAAATCAGCCGAAGCTTATCAGCAATACTTCCAACTTCCAAGATGTAGTTTTTCAACTCGTATAGATGATTTGAATCTGATTCACTCAAGAATATACCTCCATATGTCACGTGAGAAGCTCCCAGGGAGCAAGTTTAGAATCAGCCAATGCTTTCAACAGCCCTTCCACGTAACTGAATAAGTATACATGGACGTGGGAGCGTATTAAACATTGCTCGGCGGCAATCAGTCCTCGGATTCGTAGTACTCAAGGATTTCTTTCCGCCTTTCCCTCCGCTCATCTTCCGACATCTCATCTGTAGGCCTACTGGTCTCCTCAACTACCACAATCTTCTCTCTAGGACTATGCTTTATCCTGTACTCCACCTTATAATCAGGAGACTTTTCAACCGATTTCTCATGACCACATTCCCGACATTGTAGAATTGGTTTGTCATCCTTCTTTTTTGGGAGCATTAATGCACCGCATTTCTCGCAAAACTCCATCGGACTCTCCCCAGATTGATTCTGGTTCGCGTGGTCCTGTCGTATTTCAATTTAAACTTGACTCTTTGATATGATAATCACTACTGGAGAGTTTTTGCTCAAAAGAAACACTTATGACATGGCACGCCGCGCGGGCGACCGTGGATGGTTCATAGGATTTCTTTGGTTGTGAGAAACTTGGTACGCGTAATTCCCTTCAGAGCATATAGGTATGATAAGAATAAGGTTGGAGACTACTCCAAAGTTGTTACTCCACCCTACGACATCATCAAGGGCAAGAAGGTCGACGAGCTTCAGGGCATGTCACCTTACAGCATCTCATGGATCATCAAGAATAAGCCAGAGGACACCGATACGGCTGACAGCAATCAATACACTCGAGCACGGGATCTATTTGGCAAATGGATCGAGGAAGGGGTTTTGAAGCAAGATGAGAAGGAGAGCTTCTATGTTTATGGCCAAGATTTTGAATTAGATGGTCAGAAACTCTCTAGATTTGGTTTCATTGGCCTTATTGAGCTTGAGGAGTTTGCCAGCGAGGCGCCCTCGAAAGGCAAGTTTACAGGAGCCCTCCAGCATGAAGAAACCCTGCCTAAAGACATTGAGGATAGATTGAGTCTTTGTCGAGCGTGTATGGCTCAATTTGGACAAATCTTTGTAATCTACCCAGACCATGAGGGCCAAGTGGATATGATTCTAAAGAAATACATGGAAGGCAATCCAACCATGGATGTTACTGATAATGAGGGAGTTAGGCATCGATTATGGGCAATAGATAATTCAGAAGACACCAGTTTCATTACCAAACATATGGAAGACAAGTACATTATCATAGCTGACGGACACCATCGGTACAAGACTGCACTTGCTCTTTCAAAGGAAAACCCTGAGCTGGAGTCGGCCAAATACAGAATGCTCACATTTGTAAATGCTTCAAATCCGGGGCTTGTTATTCTTCCAACTCATAGGCTAGTTCAGAATTTGGAAGAATTCTCAGCTGAGAATCTGATAAACAGCATCAAGTCAAGTTTTGAGGTAGTTGAGTTTTCGAAAAGAGAAGACATGTTTCAGCTCATGAGCAGGAATTTCAAATCTGGTAAGCATTCTTTTGGGCTGTTTCTCAACGACGGAAAATTCTATACATTGACCTTGAAAGATGCCACAATAGTCGATGAAGTTCTGGCCGATAAATCAATTGAGCATAGAAGGTTAGATGTAGCGATTCTTCACTCAGTAATCCTTGATAAAACATTGGGGATTGACAAGCAGAAACTTGCTCAAGGTACAGTGAAAGGCGGAGGATATGTCGTCTACATTAAAGGAATAGGAGATGCCGCAGAGGAAGCGATTAAATCAGTACAGGATGAAGCACAAGCCGTGTTCTTCATGAATCCTACACGTATTGAAGAGGTTGAGGCAGTATCAAGGAATCTTGAGGTTATGCCACAGAAGAGCACCTTCTTCCATCCAAAGGTCTGGACAGGGTTCACAATTAACAAACTCAAATGAGGTGTTGCTATGACAAAAAGAGTTCACAACTTCTACGCGGGTCCGGCAACATTGCCATTGCCAGCACTCGAAAAGGCTCAGAAGGAATTTCTAGATTTCCAAGGAACTGGGATGTCAATTCTTGAGATTTCGCACAGATCAAAGGAATATGACAAAGTGCACATTGAAGCCAGCGAATTGGTCAGAGAGTTAATGGGAGTTCCTGACGACTACAAGATACTTTGGCTGCAAGGTGGGGCATCAACTCAATTCTTCATGGTGCCACAAAATCTTGCATTGCCAGGGAAACCAATGCAGTATATAGACACTGGTACATGGTCCTCAAAGGCTTTGAAAGAAGCGAGATTCTATGGGAAAGTGGAAACAATTGCATCCTCAAAGGACGAGAATTACAACTATGTGCCAAGGGGCGTGAAATTTAGCGAAACCGCCGCCTTTGCGCACATCACCACCAACAACACAATCTATGGAACAGCCTATCAGGAATTGCCTGAAGTCTCATCAGAGGTGCCCTTAGTAGCAGATATGTCATCTGACATAATGGCAACAGAGATAGATGTCAAGAAATTCGGCGTGATATATGCCGGCGCTCAGAAGAACCTAGGACCTGCAGGGGTCACACTTGTAATAGTTCGTGAGGACCTCCTAGATAGAGTGCCCGAAGAAACGCCTTCACTCTTGAAATGGAAAACCGAGGCTGAAAAGGACTCCCTGTATCACACACCTCCAGTCTTTGCAATCTACATCTGCAAGCTGGCCATGGACCACTGGAAAGACTTTGGCGGCGTGAGAGCTGTTGAAAAAGCCAACAGAGAGAAGGCCAAGATTCTCTATGATGTCATTGATTCTTCAGATGGATTCTATAAGGGACATGCTAGGAAAGACTCCAGGTCGTTGATGAATGTAACATTCACATTGGCCTCTGAAGACATCGAAAAACGGTGTGTGGATGAAGGACTTTCAAGGGACCTTGTTGGTCTGAAAGGGCACCGTTCGGTTGGAGGAATGCGAGCCTCGATTTATAATGCCATGAGTCTCGATGGGGTCAATGCTCTGGCAAGCTTTCTCATCGAGTTCCAGGAAAAGAATCAATAGAATAGAACTGAGGAGGGCAAATGCCCCTCCTCGTTCCCTTCCACATACAGACTATTTCTTTCGCTTTTTTCCAAACTTTGACACGGCATTCTCAAGTGTAGTCTTTAGATTATGAATATGGCTTTGGTCAATAATTCCTCTGTATGTGCGACGCATTAGGACGCCACTGACATTGACTTCGATGTTCCTCATTCCCAAAGCTTCAAAGTAACCCTTTAATGCTGATGCAATTGGAATCAGTATTCCCCCAGGGAGCTTGTTGGCGAGGAGCTCTTCACAGCATCTACAATCTAGGACGACCGTTGTGTTTTCAGTGTCCACTAGAACTTCAACGGGCATTCGTTTCCGCGCGAAGCGATCCAAGCGTAGTTCAAACTCGCCAAGTCTTCTCATTATAGCGACCTTTACAATTCTACTAATGACTACCTCAGGTTTGAATCTTACTCATATAAGACCTGCTCAACCTCTTCTAAGACATTCACAAGGTGAGTCTGGCTTGTTTAGCCTAGGATCGCCTCCTTCCGATAATGACAGAGACAACTATGAGCAAAAGGATGACTCCAAGAATCACAGCAATTACCAAGTAGTCAGGCGAAGTTATCGTTGTACTCGTTGTTGTGGTACTCGTCGTTGTCGTAGTAGTTGTAGTGGTAGTTGTGGTTGTGGTTGTGGTCGTAGTGGTAGTTGTGGTTGTGGTCGTAGTCGTAGTGGTAATTGACTGCACAATGTATACGTAGTCACCATTGACACTCCAATAACCTAGTGTGTCGTTAGCAAAGATTCTATACGTCACAGTGGTTCCTGATGCTTGAGCCGGTATAATAGCCACATAGTGAGTTCCGTTCGAAGCCATGGCCACATCTGTCCATTGCACGCCGTTGTGATAGGAGAGAATAACCTTATCCACTCCATCCAAGTCCGTAACAACCACACTAACCTCAACATCATCCGTATCGTAGGGATTAGCTGGGTCTCTCACAGGCGTGGCTATGATTGGGCTCGCCATTGCATTCTCCACTGCTGCGGATACATTGAGTTTGCCTGAACCCCATATTGGATTGGGGACAGAACCCGTATCACCATCAGCTACAGCAGTATTCTTTATGATTGCCGAAACCTCACTCCCCTTGCTCGGGTTTGCCTGAATCATTAGTGCAGCACATGCAGCTACATGAGGCCCTGCAGCACTTGTTCCACTGAACAGACGATAGCCGCCAAAACTGGGGTTCAATGGCAAGACGCTACCGGGACCAGCGAACCAATATGAATCCCAAGAGGACTCATTTGTATAGTCTGAGATTATATCCCATCCCCCTGGCGCTGCAACTCCCTGTTTCTGCACTCCATCAATTCTTGGCCCAATCGCTGAATAGGATGCGATGGAACCAATGGCACCATAGAAGCTTCTAGTATGATAGGATGCGACGCTTAAGGCTTCATCAGCGGTGGAAGGCCAAGTAATGAGATATTCATTGCTTATGTCAGCTGCAGTCATCCAGACTGCTCCTCCAGACCAACCTGAAACGTGGTCAGCAATATAGCAGTGCACGGTAGCATTATTATTCGTCGTAACATTGAGAGTATAGATGCCAATAGGTAAGCCACTTCCAAGGAACATCTCTATATGCATCATCTTTGTGCCGCGAGCCGAGTTAAGAACGTAGGAGTTGAAAGTCGTCCCTGAGATAATATCCGTATCCGCACCCCAGTTTCTCCAGCCATAATTTGGATGTAGCAGTATAGGCCCGCTACCAGGAATGGTGATTGTGAAATTCCCCCTCATGAGATCAGTATCATTGATGGATAGGATTGTAATCCAGACCAGCTGTATTTCATCCGCCAGGAATGGCACATCGAAATCAGTAAGGTGGCTGGGAAAAGGTCCTCCGAGGACATCGAACTTTGCATGCTTATTGCTGCCACCAAGGTTTCCGCTGGGAACTATGACTGGCACACCGCTTGCATTGATGGTATCAATCCATTGTTCTTCAACAGAGGAACCATCCATGAAGACTTCCACCCACTGACCAAGTTCGATTAGAATTACGTCAGCTCCGTTATTCCAAGCATACAGGATCCCTTCCAAGACATCGAGCCTCTCAAGATCAGATCCGAATACCTTGATCATCATAATCTCTGCATCCGGAGCTACCCCCACATATTTTCGGTAACCAAGCTGTCCTCCACATAGGATACCAGCAACACCCGTCCCATGTCCATCAGTATCCACGTGTGTACTGCTTGTGAGATTGCCTAGTCCATCTCGGTCCCAGTGGATTATAGTAGGTGTGACCGGGTCTCCGTCCTTCTCCACGATAGATTTGACCTTGGATGTGCTGAGCTCTATGACTTGTTCATTTGTATCCAGTCTATCATTGCCATTTGTATCATTGACAACAAAGAATGGCTCACTAACTTGCGGGACTGCATCCTGAATCAGACTGTCAGCCCAAATCCAATCAGTAGATGCATTGAATGTCCCGTCACGATCTATGTCGATGTAGTAGAGTGCTTCATTTGAAGTTGCCAGAGTGTTTCCATCAAGGTCGATGGCATCTGAGGCGTTCTCCACAATTCCATCTGAATCGTCAAGCCAATCATACGCAGGACCATCAGCATACCAGAAATCTGGGTGCTTCCAGTCGATTCCTGTGTCAAGGTCAGCAATCAGAATTCCACTGCCAGTTATATTCTCTCCAAGAGCATTTTGCATCTGCCATGCGATATCAGCTTCGATCTCAGGAATCGAAATATCACGAGGAGGAAGTGCTTTAGTTGAAGTAATTCGTGGATACAGTGATCGAACAAGCCCTGAGGCCACCAACGATTCATATGCGTTTCTCGAACCACTAACTAGATACTCCGTACCTAGATGACTGGATCTGGCATCTCCAAGAGAGAAATGGATTCCAAGGCTTTCAACAAACCAGGCCTCACTAGAGCTTATCTCTTTGGAGAAATCAGCTACAAGAGGAATATTATCTCCATATGTGTTGACTAATGCATCATAATTAAGTCCTGTGTCAGTGACTAGTCCTGCAGTTTCTTGAGAATCAAGTTCAGGAACTACAGGTACAAGCAGCAATGACACAAAGATAAGGAATAGCGCGCTAAAGACAGTCCTTCTCATTCGAGGATTCTCTCCTAAGTATGCCAGACCAGGACTACGGTGGCATTACAACTGAATAAGCAACATTAGCTCTGAAAACCTATTAATCTATCCAAGCCATGTTCAGGATTCCTTGTCGTCGAGTTCGCGATTCATTGGATTAGCTGCGTTGTCTCTAGTGGAAAGTGAACCTAGTTCTTCCTGCGCTGTAATCCTCGGGAAGTACTCTGGTTCCTCATCGGCCCTTGTCAGTTTCTGACCCTCATAGAGTGAGGATCCTCCTGCAACAAGATAGGACACACAAATACAAATCGCCAAAGGAATTAGCAAATCGAAGGAGTGACTTATCTCCAGTACGAGAATAGTTGTGGCAACAGGTGTATTCGTGTTTGCTGCAAGTACGGCACCCATTCCCAATACTACAAATGCGGCAATATCATTTGGATAGAAAATCTCAGCGAAAAGAGCCCCTAGCATTGCACCCACGAATATTGAAGAAGCCAACACCCCACCGGAAACCCTTCCAGCTACAACAAAAGATGACGCAAACAACTTGCATATTAAGAGAAGCAATGTAGCACCTATCGTGAGTGTTGCTCCAGGTGATGCAACATAGCCTATCACGGCGTATCCCATGCCTGCGACCGTCAGAGCAGGATCAAGCGTGAATGCTACGATAGCTATGAAAATGCAGCCTAACAGAGAGCCCGCGATTGGGTCGGCCCAGTCCGGTAGATGAATTTTGAACATGTTTCTACTGAACATCAGGAAAACCGAGAAGAACATTGACATGCATCCTGCAAGAACTCCAAGGATGATTACTGGCAATACTAAATCGATTGTGAACGTGAACCGAACCTGAAGGTCAAGTAGAGGTTGAATGCCATAAAGAAGCGCAAATACAATGTAGGATGTTATGGCTGCAAGAACAATTGGCACATAATACCCAATTCGAGCGTCGCTCTTGTAGGGAGCCTCAGAAGCAAAGAGAGCGCCTCCTAGGGGAGCCTTGTATATACCTGCAGTGCAAGCTGCGGAGCCCATCATTATGAAAACCCTAAGTTGCGAGGGATCATCATAACCTATCCTTCTGCCAACATGATTTCCTATTGCTGCTCCTATTAGGACAGCAGGTCCTTCTCTGCCAACTGGATTCCCAGATCCAATAGATACAGAGGTGGCAATCATCTTAGTGAAAACTGTTCGAGTCTTTAGATCCGCTGGGTTATGAGTAAGCTCAATCGCTTTTGATATACCACTTCCCTCAATCTCGCGAACACCGACGTAAATCAATGCGCCGGAGAACACTCCTCCTATTAGTGGAGCAATGTAAACAGGGAGAGGTGATAGGAAAAGAATGGACTGGTCAATCAAGAATTGAAACATCACCATGAAAACGCCGCATAGAAGCCCAATCAGGATTGAAACGGGGACATATATGCGGTAGAACTTGGAGAAGTGGTAAAAATGGAAAAGCTCTCGAAGAGGAATGACTCCTTTACCAACATTCTCGGTAGTCTCGCTTGACTTCATCCAGAACACTAATTTTCCAATGCACACAGACGCTATTAAACGGATTCCGCTTCGGTAGCCAACTTTATCACTGCAGAAGAATCATGCGAAGTAGAGGTTGGATTGTCTTGAGCAAAGACGAGAAGGAGAAATCTGGAGAGAAAAGAAATCCCAGAGAGCTCACAATCGACGAAGTTCAAGAAAGGCTTGATGAGATATCACATAGACTAGCGAGAGTCGAATCCCTAATTGAGAAGATAGGACCTGGCCTGGATGAGGTCAGCGAATCAGCCAAGGTGATTAGAGAGGGATTTGAGTTTTACGACGGAATGGTCAAGCTCATGTCCAAGTTTACACGAGCCGAGCGACTTGAGTCCAGATATGGTGATTTGAAGAAGGATGATATTAGCTGGAGAATTATCAAGATTCTGGATGATTCAAGACCGCTCAATATTAGTCAGATTACTGCTGCCGTTCGTGCCGAGAGGGGAACTGCATCCCGACGAATCATTCGTGAGCGAGTTAACACTTTGCTTGAGCGAGGCATCTTGAAGGTGATTGAGGATGAGGACGAACGCGCTCGTTTCTTCACTCTTGCATAGGCCTTTGCCTAGTGACCATAGACTATAACCCAGAGTGGTCACTTTTTTCCACTTTTTATAATACAAGTGACCAGTCATACAAGTACTTGGAGACAAATCACAATGAGTGAAGACAAACAAGAAAAACGTGAACACAAGGAAACCGAAACCTACAGCGAAGCTCAAGAAATCAAAGAGATCTTCGGAGCGCTTAATGAGTCGATTCCCAAGTTAATAGGCGGATTGATTTCGAGTGTCTATAGCGCCGAGAGAGCAGAGGACATGGCTGCCGCCATTGGAGGTTTCTACGCCAAATTGAAAGAACAAGGGCTTCCTGAAGAAATGGTCATTGAGCTGACAAAGAAGTATGTCGCCGGATTAGACATGTTCAATGTGAGTAAATTGATTGGCATGGCAATGGAGAGCGATAGCGGCATTTCCGTTGACATCGATAGAAAAAAGAAGAAGAAAGGTGACGATGAAGAGGAGTTTGATTAAGGAAGATGTCTGGCCGAGAAGTGGCGTCCCTCGTCTGGACTGCTATATCGGGAAGCATCAAACTCCTAACCAGAAGTTTCGCCGCAATCCTGAATGGAAAAGGGAAGGTCAAGAACGCGAAAAGAAGATTCAGAAAGGAACTGAAGCGGCAAGGAATTCCTGACGAAATGGCAAAAGACCTGGCTAATACCTATGCAATGGCAGGGGAACAAATGCTTTCCTTTCGGTATATGTTTGGACTCTT
>JBHLND010000069.1:0-10781 GCA_048937485.1 Promethearchaeota archaeon | reverse complement strand
TTCAGAATACTTTGCTGAAAACTCGTGCAATTGGTTCTCGACCATACTGAAGAACTTCAGGAATCTCTGAGGGTCGGAATCCCGTTTTTGAGATCCGACTTCGATAGAACCCACTTGCAGCGCGGCGTCCACTACGAAGAAACGGCGCATCTCATTTGTCATGGTGTCCTCGACAACAAGCACCACTTGCTACTCCCATTCGTTATCCTATCTCGATTTCTCATCTAATGATATATGCATGACGCAGATGGACTTACTTATCCTCACGAATGATTTATCTCTGCATCAAAGCCAGACTTATAGCTGAGGAGCCATTGACCAATGCTCATTGTGCGAGCTCTTGAAGACATTCCCGATCAGGGCATCTCGAAGGGTGATGAGTTCAGATTCTATATTGTCGATGCTCATCATCATATGGGGCAAGAGCGCAGCCACCGAAATAGTCCTCCTGGCGCTTACGAATTCTATGCACAGCTATGGTTCGAGCTTCGTAGGATGGCAAAGTCCTGGATGGATAAAGATCGGCTTCTTTTCGAACCGTATGAGGTTCGTCCTCCTGATTTTCCCTCCCGCCTGTTTTCCTCAAGAAGCAATTGGACGCGGCTAAATCATGGTTGGCTGGTAGACAAGACCATAGTTTTCCCATATTCTGATGATTACTCGAAAAGCGAATCCCCCGACATTCCTTCCTTTCAAGTATCAAATGACCGAATTGCTGGCTGGACAACACGAGTACCTCACTCGGCTCGGTTGATAGGATTTGGAAGAGTTGATCCAAAGGATGCCCTCAAAGGTGATTCAAATCTTCCTCTGAAGGAACTGGACCGTGCAGTAAATGAACTTGGTCTTCGTGGACTAAAATTGCATCCGCTGGCACAGCTCTTTGTAGATGAAATTGAGGAAGATTTTACCCGGAAAATAGTACAACGCGCTGCAGAATTAAGAGTTCCAGTGATTTTTGATACAAGGAACATTAAGACTGTAGAGAGAATCAAAGCACTCGTCGATTCAATAAGGGATGATTCGAAATCTACCAGTGCGATGGAGGGGCTTGCTGTTATTATTGCTCATTGTGGCATGAGTCCTGGCGACCCGAAACTCTACGAAGCGTTGAGAGACCCTTGTATCTTTGGGGAGACGTCTACCCTCCACGGCAAAGATGTTCCAGTTCTGTTTAAGATGGCAAAAGAAAGAATTGGTGTACACGATCCCCACTGGTCCGAGAATCTGCTTTTTGGCACTGATTTCAGCTTTCTCTCAGTGCAAGCTGCAGAAATTATACTTCACATGTTCTCGCGTGAACACCAAGGCACCCTTGCAGACATCCAGAGGATCCTGGGCGGAAATGCTCTTACGTTGACTAGAAAGCCATATAGCACCTCCAAAGGGCGATCCAGACCTCCGAAAAGAGTGGCTGTTTCTACTTCAACAAAGGGCAACCTGACCAAACTCGAAGAACACATTCTGTGTCTTATCAATGAAAAGAACTGGAACATGGCTTCCCTTGATTTCATGATACCTCCCAAGCACACATGGCCCGAGCCAACATCCCTGTCTTCTGACGGACACAACGGTATATATTTCAATTCGTATATAGTTGCATTGAATTCCCGAGAAGAGAACCGCGAAATTCATCTTTGGATTCAGAAGAGGTTGGATGAAACAATAAGCTGTGCGGTGCTTGGTACAAAGGGAGAGTTGAGTCTCAAAACAATCGAGCTGGCCACACAAAGCCTAGGGCAGAAGCTTCCGCAGATCTTATCAAAATCTGAGGTGGTTTTAAAATCTCCTGATAGCCTAATGGATGCCGTGTCCCGGCTAGTGGCATTTGATGGGTAGCACAATTCTTTATTACGAATCTTGAGAAATCAAACATACCGACTACTGGAGGAGAAAGCCATCACCAAGAAGGCGACCCTTGAAATCGTTGATGGCGGTGACCTACGTGGTTACGCCATGCTGAATCCCGATACTGCCAAGATGCTCGAGGCTGAACTCGGGTCCATAGTGATATTTGAGGACCCTCAATCTTCCTTCTGGGGGGCTGCTCAAGTACGCATCAATAATGAAGTTCCAAAGGATCAGATATTCATTGACACACTCGTTCTTGAAGCATCGCTTCTAATGGAAGGTGATATCGGGATAGAGGTTTCATTGTTCAATGAAGATATGGTCGCTCTAGAGTATGTTGAGTTTGGTTTGAAACCTCTCACCGAAGATGCCAACACCGAAGACCTCGTAACACGTGCCGCTGAAAAGGTTGAATCATTGGAGAAGTTGATCGGGGGTCGATTGGTATATCCTGGGATGTCTTTCAATTGGCCTGAGCTGAACGCGAAAGTCGAGATTATGAATACGCGACCCTCATTGGCAGGGAAGAGCTTTGCCAAACTCGCATTTGAGGCTTTGAAAGAACGGACTGGATATCAATTCAAGACGGTCGGAATTGCCACTCCCTTTAATGCAGTACTTTGCATCGACACAAGTGGTTCGATGAAAACCACTGATGTCCCGGTGCAGGATATCGCTCATGCACGGGAAGGCCTCAAAGACCTTGCAGGGGATAATCCGGAAGTGCAGTCATTTCTAGATCGTTTCAGGGAAGGACAGAATGTAAGTCGTGCAGAAGCCGCCGCAATGGCTGTCTTACTCTATTTGGCAGAGAAGGTAGGTCGAGGCTATGGGGAGAAGGTTGGGGTGATTACTTTCGAAAAGGATGTCAGTGAGATGACATTCTTGAATTCCGAAACCGGAGAGGTCCAACCCTTTGTGGAGTGTACTGGCCGTGAGAAGGCTCTCGGTCTGCAGATCATTAGCACACACGTTGTTGATAAGGTAGAAGAGGGTGGAACGTTGACTGATATGGGAACCGCAATGATTCGCGCTCATGAAGTAATTCAAGCGTTCGGGGACCCCAGCAAACCCACCATGCTCATAATGTTGACCGACGGTATGACCACCTCTGGTCCTCCTCCGCTTAAGGTTCTGAAAGAACGATTCACTGATCGAAATAGGCTGGTGATTTACTCTATTGGTCTTGGTGAGAGAAGCGAAATAGATGAGGAACTGATGCTAGCTATGGCTCAATATGGAAACGGCACATATCGTCATGTTGACAACATGCGGGATCTACTTGAATGGTATGGTCGACTAGCCAGTGAGTTTGCTATTGTAATTCGTGGTTCCGAACAAGCAGCCTAGCTCGGTTCCAGTGCTTGCACCAATGCCTTTAGGGTTTCAACATCCATCTCTTCCAGCTGTTCTGCAGGAATCCCTTCCAGCATGTCATCTGAAACAGTTACCAGAACCTCGGCCTTTTCCGCCCCATATTTCTCAGTGAATTGCTCAAGGCGAAGCTCTTGTTCCCTCTTTTCGCCAAGAGAACCCGTTTTGTGAAGATCTTTGAGGTCCCCAATTGTAAGCCTCTTCAGCATCTCCTCCGAAAACGAATTGCGAAGGTCTTTTGGAATTCCAGCAAGAAGCTCCTCTCTTTCCGAGGTTTCCGGTATTATCTTTGGAGCGGCTTTCTTCTCCTCAGTTGGATAGGTTTCAGTCGTTGACGCAACAAGTGCTTCAAGCTCTTCATATGTCAAGCCCTTGAGCACTTCTTCAGACACGGACTCCTTGACCTCATCGGGTATACTGTCGATCAAATCCTGTCTAGTAGGTCCTTTCTTCTTTCGTCTGACCTTTGTGACCTTCCGTACCTTGACCTTCTTCTTTGGGATATCCGGAGCAGTCGGTTCTTTCTTGGGGAATGATGCCACGATGGAGTCGACAAGCTCACGTGCCGTATCAGGTGTCAGTCTTTTCAGATCCTCCGGAGGAAGTGTCTTGCGAACTTCGTCAGGGATCTCGCCAAGTATCTCTTCAATCTCAGGAGATATTCCTGCGGTTTTTGGTGGCCTCGCAACTGCTGGTTCTCCCAGCACATCTTCTTCTGCTTCTGCTACATCCACCAAGACTAGTGGTGTTTCCTCAAGTGCTTTGACGAATTCAGTAACATCCACTTCAATATCGAAATTAGCCTCGCGCCACTTGATGTAATCTTCTACGCCGCTAGCACGAACTCTCAAACTGGAAAGAAATGCCCTTATGCTATCATCACTTTCATCCGGAAAACCACCAACGAGAGTGTCTACGTCCTTCATTGATACCCTTGCCCAGATTGGGCCATTCATCAATTTGGACAGTCCAGCTGCGCAATGCGACCGGACCCATGTATTCGAGTCCTTTAATCCTTTGAACAAGTCAGGCAAAGTACGCGGCTGATGGTAGAATGCCAACGCCTGAGCGCAGGCTATTCTGACATCATCGTCTTCGTCCTCAAGGGATTTCACAATATCATTGACTAAAGTGGGGTCTCCAACGTCAATGGCCGCCATTAATGCCCTTTCCCTGACAATGTCTGACGTGTCTGAAAATGCTTTTACAAGGGCTTTCAATACTCTCTTGTCTTTTTGTGCTCTAATCCCGACTTCATCGGTTTCAAACTCTAGCAGTAGCCGTCTCGTTTCTGACAAGAGCAATCCTCCTGGGCGAAAACGCCATGGCGGGCGCAAGGTACCTTACATGCTGTGCATGTTCTGCTTAAACCTTAACCCTCGATACAGCAAGCCCAGTTATTAAATTTGGCAATATGTATACCCTTTTGCCACCCCTTTTTCAGTGATTTTCCGTACCGGATGAAATTTAGGTTCGTTCTTTCGCTCAACCCGCGGGAACAAAACATGGATGAGAACAAGTCAAGTGGGATTCTAAGGGTAGTGGGTTTTGCCTTGGTTCTCCTGGGAATCATATTGATGCAAGAAATCTCAACCACAGTCACTGCTGCAATGGAGCTTGAGATGCGTGCACTGATCAGTACGGCGGTGTTCTTTGGTTCCTTTCTAATCATGTATCTTGCAGTTTTCTGCTTTCTCAAGTTGGAGAATCGTTCAGACATAACCGAGCTTGGAATCCGGGTTGATGACAACACAATTTCTCATCTGATAGTGGGAGCAATTGCTGGTATCGCTAGCGCGCTTGTTGTCTACACTGTGGCTATTGTCTACGGAGGAACATTGACGCCAATTGAGAGTATTGATGCAGATCTTATCATCAATGAAATCATAATTGCTACTCCCACAGCCTTCTTTGAGGAACTCTGCTACCGGGGGTACTTGATGACGCGGATGGAACAGATCTCGAATCGGGGGTTCGCTATCATTGCAAGCTCTTTTTGGTTTGGCTTGTTGCATTTTGGGTGGTGGGTGCCATTGGGAGAAGTCCCCCTCCATCTAATTCTCATATTCACTTTCAATATGACTCTAGGTGGCATAATTCTTGGACTGAGTTACTATATGTCAGGGAAGAAACTCTGGGTAGCCATAGCTTTTCATTTTGCTTGGAATATGTTTACCTATGTCATGTTTCCAGTGTATCCGCGTGAAACCGTGCTGCTACCAGAGATCTTCCAAATAGAATGGGGTCTTGTAACAATCCCTGCATTCATATTTGGCCTTTCATTGATTTGGCTTCTACTTGATATTTTCAAAAAGAGAGAGTGAAGGGCTCGAACAACGCGCCCTTCATGAATTCTATTGCTGATGCTCTAGCTTGATTTCCCTGTCTACAAGGAGCGTAAGACCTGATACACCAAGAACAGCGACCCGCTCCCCAGCACTGATGGGCGGTCCCTGCGTCCTTGCCCACCATATCTCAGCACCCACTTTCACCTTTCCCTTGGGATTGATGTCTGATATGGCGGTTACTTCATGCGCCCTTCCGTAGGCAGAATATTGAGGCCACTTGTCGTAATCGCGCAAGAACGCCATATAGAGTGCCATTAAGCAAAACACTGTACCGACCATAATGTAGACAGTCAGACGCCTACTCGGGTCCACCATGACTGAGAGGAAGATTGCCACCCCATAGAGTGGGAAAAGCTTCAGAGATACTTTGGCATCTATGAAGCCGCCTTCCACGAATCCTCCTCCACCTGTAAAGACCGCAAACATCAGATAGAGGACACCTGCTAGTATAACGAGGCTGATCTCATCGAACTGGTAGCTGGGATTGAGGAAAACCTGCATAACAAACAGGATGATTACGATGGGAACAATCACTTGAGCCATCGCTTTGCCTGTTGCTGGTTCAAATACTATCACCATGAGTGTCAATAGAACTGCTATGAGAATCAGGCCAATGAAAGGTTCGACAAGGACATACCCCACAAAGAAGCTTAGCACTGACATCAGCATCAGTACAACACAGATTTTGATCCACGCATCCACTTTCTATACCTCCAAGCCTGTTTTGGTGTTTATTGATCGTCTGTTCCCTTGTCCTTTGGAACTCGGAGGCCACCAGTGCCAGCTGACATAGCTGCAGCAACACCTGTTGTGACTCCAACCTCTGGAATATTCGTTGGTACCATGATGATTAGATTAGCATTCTTTGATATTTCCTGCATGATATTCCAAGTACGCAGGACAAAGCCTACCTGAGACTCTTCGTATCTCTTAGCCGCTTTCAACATGTTCTCTGCAGCCTCGAGTTCGGCCGTAGCAAGGATGATTCTTGCTCTTCCCTCTCTTTCAGCCTGAGCCTCTCGGCTCATAGCATCCTGAAGTGCAGATGGAATCACAACATCTCGAATCTCTACAGACGTGACCTTGACACCCCAGTGTTCAGTCTTCTCATCAATGAGTTCCTGAAGGTGCTCAGCTATCTTATCTCTCTCAGAAAGCAGCTCGTCTAAGGTGACCTTTCCAATCGTTTCCCTTAGAGTGGTCTGCGCCGCCAGCTCAACCGCAACAGCATAACGTTCAACGCTGAGAATCGCCTTTTCGACATCAATGACTCTGAAATACATAACAGCATCAACGACAACGGGAACGTTGTCCTTTGTCAAAGATCGTTCAGTCTTGAACGCGTAAGTCAAAAGCCTCAGTGAAACCTTCATGGCAACTCTGTCAAGAATCGGAGTGACCCAGATGACTCCGGGGCCCCTGATGTGTTTGAATTTACCTAGCCTGAGTATTGCCACACGCTCCCATTCTTTGAGAACCTTTATTCCACTAGCAACGAACATCAAGACGAAGAACACAAGCACTACGATGAGTGACGTCATGAAGAAGTATACGTCCAGTTGCAACTATTCTTTCTACTCCTGTTTTGTCTTCGGAAAAACGGTTGTGAACCCCCGTTCATGATTGATGTGGGATTCTGCCTATATGAACATTGGTTTCTCCTTAACATTGCAAAAGAAGAAACACTCGGCCTTCAAGCTGGCCGAGGCGCAAACTACATGGTTTCTTCTTCACTCAGATCCAATGACGTGCGTGAGCTGATTGGTGTAGTTGGGAGAGTGAAGTACGAAGATGAGAGGCTTTCAATAACTGCTCCGAGCACAATCACAATAACTGCGGACGCAATCAATCTTTCAATTGGATAAACAAAGACCGCCCCTACATACCACGGTAAAATGGCCTCAACCGTATTTCCTAGGAATGTAACGAAGTAATATGATGCAATTGTTGATCCTACAAGCTGGTCTAAAGTGACACAAACAATGGCGAGCAGAAACAGAGCTCTTACAGTATAGGCCTTGTCCATCTCCAGTTCACTAAGAAGCTTGTCTTTTGCCTTTGGAATCACAAATAGTAACGAAACCAAAAGTGCAATGACATGGAACCAAACCAGTTCTGGAACAGCAAGTCCCATAGGACTCACCAAATACAAAGCAAGTGTAACGACGTAGAGCAAAGGAATGAGTGTTGTCTTTCTGGTTCTTATTAGTCCGGCTGCAAAAGCACCCGCTGCTGTGGCTATTGGAGTACCAAAGCCAATGGCGGCGAGTTCGAAATTAATGAATATTGCCAAGTACGATCCAATTAGAACGGAAATCACACCAAAGAAGGGTCCTAACAAGAATCCAACAATGGTTGCCGATACCATTCCGAAAGAAATGAGCCCTGTCCCACCAACAGTCACACTGAACGGAATGAGTGTCACTACTAGGTGTAGCGCCGCGAACACCCCTGTAAGTGCCCAGGGATATGCGCTTGATTTAATGAATTCTGACACGGAGTTCTGCTCCTCTGATTTTAGTGTACTTTAGTAAACTACATAGGCAGCTTTGTACATTTCGGGTGCTGGCACAACCAGTATTTTAATTTGCTGGAGGCTAATGATATATGTCCCTACAGGAGCAAATGTGGCCTTACGTTCTATTTCTTCCTGAGAGCATTGACTCTCGTCGCAAATTTATCCGGCGTGTTCTGGCTTCAAAAGTGGCTCCTGCGGTCTTATCAGAATTCAATGAAAAGGGTCGTGTCCTTCAGAAAGATCTGGTTCAGAAGTTAGCCCATTCAAACCGAAGTATTCTCTCCTACCTCAAAGCCTTGCGAGAGTACGGACTAGTATCCACAACCTCTGAAGTTGAAATGGGGAAGCGAATTGTCATTCATGAGCTAACAAGGCGTGGATGGGGGCTAGCGCGGTTCTTCTCCGAGGGACTTCCTTCGGACTTCAATGAGCTGACTGAGTATTTGCTTGAGGACTACCTTCTGAATCTCATCAGTCTCTATCATGAAGAGGGTTTGGAAACCTCCACTCTCTTTGAAATCTTCAGTCGTACTCGCGCCCGAACAATACTTCAAAGCTCAGAGAAGCAAACCAATCCTGAATTCTTATTATTTGGGGCCTCTGCGTTTTTCACCAAAATTGAGTGTTCGCAATTTCCTAGCTCAGGCGATGAAGTTGGCTGCAAAGCTCCAATCCGATACCCAGACGGCCCCACGGTCCGCTTGGCTTTAGCACTTGCTGATGAAGGAAAAACCGTTGCATTTGCTTCTTCAGTTGGGAATGATCAAGATGGCTGGAATTTGATATCAGAGCTTGTTCAGAGAGGAGTAGATTCCTCTCATATCAAGATTGAGAAAGAGATGTCAACCAATCAAACCATTATTGTGAAGACCAATGGGGACGAACGAACCCTTGTGGGAATCGGTGAATTGTCTGCGCTTTCCATATCATCTCCCGACCAAGTGCCTTGGGATATTTTGAAGACATCAAAGGCTATCTACTTGGGAGAAGTATTTCTTGAAGTGGCGGTTTCTGTGGCGGCCTTTGCACAAGCATCAGGAATTCCAGTTATTTATCGATGCTCTCCTCATTATTGGAGGAGAGGGCTTCAGGATTTGGTCCCTGTTCTAAGTCATGTAGATGTATTGGTACTTTCTGACAAAGAGTGGAAAGAAGCGGCTCATGCACTTGGAGATGCACCCATCTCTGGTCTTCGGCAAGTCACGAATGCGCTAATCATTGCTAAGACGGACAAGAAAACCTATAGAGTATCCAATAGAGGGGCTTCAGAACCAGTCGAATATTCATGTGAATATGAAACAGATGATCTCTCAGTGTCCTTCATGGTTGGACTCCTAGATGCTGCTTTGGACGATCCTACATCCTCTGAAATCTTCGATATTGCTCTAAAGCATGAACGCTCAGCGATTATGAAAACCTAGCTTGAGGATGATGCCGCAATCCAGAAGAAGAGGGCACCCAGTATCCACACAAAGAGACCTGCACCGAGTACAATTCCAAGCGATGCTCCCAGAGTTGAGGACCCTAGGTTAACATGAACATTGGTGAACCTCTTGAAACCTCCAACATACTTGGTTTCGTATTCACAGTGAAACTCCTTGTCTGTTATTGCACCACATATTTCACATACGAATCTATTCTGCGCAACAGCTCCAATAAGACTGTCAAGATTGCATCCGATGAAAGCAGTTAGCACAGCCAATGGGATTATGAACAGTAGCTCTGCCAGATTAGACACTGGAACAGATCCCCACCCTGTTCCTGAGGAGATGAGCGCGAAAACAACTGCAATAGTACCAATTGCCAACCCTGCGACAGCCGCCATGACTTCGCCAAGAAGTGAAACTGCGCCGATTGTGCCGCGAGGTACTTTCCTCCGAAGGTTTGTAATCAGTCTTGGCTTTGATTTGCTGAAGACCCCTATCTCCGAAGCTAGCGTGTCAGCAGCCGTGGTTGCTGCAGCTCCAACAAATCCTCCAAACATCCAGAATGCTGGTATCCCAAGTGCTGGATACTCTCTGGCAATGAACCACCCAATTGAAAAGATCATCGGAATGAACCCGCTTGCTAGGACGTTCCTATAGGATCGTCTTCCTTTCCCTTCTTGTGCCAAACCATCCTTAGCTTTTGCCTTGTACTTGAATTTGGTTGCTACTCCTGAACTAAGAAAGAAGAATAACAGAATCGAAAATGCTGGCGGGCCCCCAGTGTACCAAACTGTGAATCCAACAGCAAAAGCGCTAACTAGTCCTGAAATATCCACAAAGTGAGCCTTATGTGCCAAAACCCCTACAACGCCCATAACCAGCAATCCGGAAACCACTGGGTGGGTTAGCAATTCAAGCATTAAGTTCACATCCGTGCGTTTTTCTTTGTAGGGGCAAACTCCACTTGTGGCTGCTCAGCAAGCTATTCTATGTCTGTAAATCATAGAGCAGCAGGACACTCCAATTAACAAATGGCTCCCGTCCTGCCCCTATTATACCTTTGGAAGGAGAACAGTCAAATGTCGAACTTTTTTTCGCCAATTTTGTTCTTTCCTTTTACAGCTATAGATGTTTCAAGCAATTCTGAGATGTTACCAAACGCAATACCCGGTCATTCCAATACAGATCAGTACACTGTGAATTGCCTTGGAACTTGCTCAATTGCTCGTTCTGGCAATGGAATGTCTCCTTGCTTAACAAAGG
>JBHLND010000068.1:0-10829 GCA_048937485.1 Promethearchaeota archaeon | reverse complement strand
ATGGACAATCCGACTAGCACGTTCCAACGCACGCGGAAAATACCCGTAAAAAACCAGAATCAGAACGATAGTGATTGAAGCAACTAATCCAAGGAGTGCCATCTCATAGGGTCTTCCAAGAAGCATATTATTTCTGAGTGAAAGTGCGAAGAAAAGAATCGGATAGAATACGATGAAGTAAGCCAGCCATGCAAGGAACCGCTTCCGGCCTGTTCTCACACTTGTACCACCATGACGCATGCAGGTAGGAATCCATAGAGCAGTCGCTCCTCGGGCCGCTTCCAGGCCCACACCTACTTTATCGCGACCATCTGCCCACGATGCATGAATGTCACTCTCTTTGACCGAGGGACCACGTTCGATTACAGTGACTGCTACAAGGTCCTCTGCATCTCTGAGGCATACTGGGCAAGTCTCAGGGAATTTCACCTTGGAAATGGAACAACGAATAAGAGTAGGAGGTTCCTTGGCTCCTTCAGCGGTGCTATCTTTTGCCATCTTGACTCCCTGCTATGCGAATTTCACTTTGGAGGCATCACAATTATCTGGACACTGGTCAGCGGCCCCTTTCCTTCTGTGTCCACTGCATCAAATGTATCGAAGGACATCTGATATACAAATCGTTGCTCACGCTTCTTGAGTTCATGAGCAATCCTTACCGACAGCCCAATTCCTTTGAACCCATATCCTCGAATAGCCACCATTCTGCGGTCGCTCTTTACAAGATCGCGAATAGTTTCTGCAATTTGGGGAATGTTTATTTTTCCGACATTGTGTGAGATCTCAAGAAGCACATATTCGGAAGTTGGGAAAACTGCTACTTCTTCCTCCATTGAGATTGATACAACTTCATCTCTAAGCCTCAGCTGATCAGGAATTCTATCGCGAACTGACATGATCATCAAGGAAACCAGTCTCACTAATCAACTTGCTGAATTGGGAGGTACAGATGTCAATGCTAATATGCGAAAGATGTCGAGAGACCTTTAGGGAGGTTCCATTTATTGGACCGGAACAAAGCCGCCGCAATCATTGTCATCGGTGTTATCGCTGGGTCAGTTGTAATCGCCGCCTATTGGTACTCATTAAACCAGCCTGATGTCAGAATCGGCTACCTTTCTAAAGACTTACACCAGCTGGCTCTTAGAGTTGCTCTTGAGAATGGCTGGTTTGAAGAAGAAAATATCACCGTTGAACTTGTTGCCTTTCAGAATGGCGCTTTGGAGATGTCTGGATTTCAAGGGCGGCAAATCGATATGGGCTATCTTGGAGCGGCCCCTGCCTTGACAAAGCGAATAAATGAAGATATTGGAGTGACTGTTCTTGCGGCTGCCAATCTTGAGGGCTCAGCAATTATGGTAAGGAAAGCTGACTTTGATTCAGGTGCCATAACTCATGTAGCCAACCTATCAGGCAAGGGAGTATTTGAACCAGGGCCATCCACAGTACAAAACTTTCTTCTCAGATTGGCTCTTGAGCAGGCAGGATTATCATATTCCGATCTTGAAGGCGCCTATACTACATCTCCCTTGCTTATGGCCTCATCACTCACAGCAGACACGCCTGCATTTGTTGCATGGGAACCATTCAACGCAAAAGCTGAGTATGATGGTTTAGCGGTACCATTGATTCTCTCAGGTGACATTTGGCCCCGTCATCCTTGCTGTGTGCTTGCAGCAGCCAATGATTTCATTGATGCAAAGCCGGAGGTGGTGCAAAAAGTGGTTGAGATTCACAAGCGTGCAACTGATTGGATTGTTACTCACGTTAACGAGTCAATCGACATTGCCACAGCCTGGCTTGAAATGGAGGAAGAAGCCGTAGAAACTGCCTTCCATCGAATAGTCTTTGACTACAATGTGAATAGGACCGGCCTTCAAGTGTATCTTGAGTTTCTCATTGATCAAGATCTCTTGGAGCTCACAAGCATTCCTTCGGATGTTCCAGCTTTCATTGATGAGTTTGTGGATTCTTCATTCATTGAGAATACGCTTCTTTGCTGTGCATATGTCGAGCCAACAGATGACCCTTAGCAAACGGCAGAAACAAAAGCGAGTCAATCCATTCAATGAACAGAAATGACTGCGGACTCAATCCTAAACTCAAAGAACTCAAGCGAAGAACCCCCTAAAGAAGGTAAATCGGGAAGCCGATCTCAGACCCCCACCGACTACATTCTCAAAGCTATTCTGCCGGCAGTCGTGCTCCTTGCTTTGTGGCAAATCATTGCATTGCCTGCAAATGTAACTCTAATTGACATAGCTCAAGCCCTTCTGAAATTGTCCATAGAAGGCGATTCAGACAATCGTATTCTGTTATTTCATACTGGATTGAGTCTGATGAGAGTCCTTCTCGGTTTCATCATAGCCGCCATAACAGGAATTCCTTTGGGAATTGCAATCGGTCGATACAAGTTGGTTGATTCTATTCTAGGCCCGGTTGTTGACGCGATGCGTCCAATCCCCCCAATTGCATGGATTCCTCTTGCAATAATCGTGTTTGCTGGCAACCCTCTTGGGTCCCAAGTTTTCGTTATTTGGGTGGGCGCATTCTTTCCCATCTTGATTGACACAACAACAGGAGTCAAGCGAACCGAACCTGTTCATATCGATGTCGCGAAGACTTTTGGGGCACGCGAAGGTCAGATTCTGAGCAGGGTCGTTATTCCGTCTGCCGCTCCAGAGATGTTCTCCGGCTTGCGTATTGGCTTTGGCATAGGTTGGATGTGCTTAATGGCCGCGGAGATGATTGGCGGCGGCCTTGGATTGGGTTATCTTGTGTGGGTCGGTTGGCAAGTGGGACGCACGGCCGAGGTTATTGCTACAATGCTGGTTATTGGTCTGATTGGGTTTGTCTTCAGCTATGCATTCCTTCGGATTGAGCGTTCACTTCTTAGATGGAGGCAGGGGGTCTCGGTCTAGCCTGATGTTTCATTGCCTTCTCTTGTTCTACTTTGAGAAGGTCAAGAATCTCTGCGCGATAGGTAAGACACTCGGGAGAAGTTCGATTTCTGGGTTTTGGCAGGTCGATGCTGAACTCTGCCATAATCCTCCCAGGAATATTGCTCATAACTAGGATCCTATCTGACATAAAGACTGCTTCATCGACATTATGTGAAACAAATAGGACGGTGGATCCTGTTTCTTCACTGATTCTCATGAACTCCTCTTGGAGGTAATTTCTGGTCTGTGCATCGAGGTTTGAGAGGGCCTCGTCCGCAAGGAGGATGTCTGGTTTAGTCACCAGGCTTCGTGCCATCTCAGTCTTCCTTGCTTGTCCTCCTGAAACTTCATGAGGTAGGTTTTCCTCTAGACCTATCATGCCCACAATGGAAATCATCTCATTTGACAGCTCTCTCTTCCTAACCTCGTTAACGCCTGTCAATTCCAATCCGAATTCAATATTCTGACGAACCGTACGCCAGGGAAACAAGGACTCCTGCTGGAAGATGAATCCTGCCCGGTTATGTCCCACTGATACCGGAATCTCGTCAATTAGAATCTCCCCAGAATCAGGTTCTAAGAGACCTGCGATAATCTTCAACAAGGTCGTTTTTCCACAGCCCGAGGGGCCCACAATGCTAAGAAACTCGCCATCTTCGACATCAAACGTAATCTCTTCTAGAACAGAAGTTACCCCATTCTCATCATTGGGATATGATTTGCTGATGCCGCGAACAGACAGTCTTGGCAAGTTTCCCACCGAGATGGCAGGAAGCAACATGCCGGTTAAATACTGTCTCATTTGACTACTTTCTTGAAATGCGCAAAAGGACTCAAACCCAGCAAGGTTCAAAAAGGCGGCCTACGCAGAGTGAAGTATTAGAGTGTCCACTATTTGACACTCAATTACTCCCGCGGATGGTAAGATACATTGTCCTCCCCAAGGATTCTCTTTGAAGTCGACGACGACCGAAGCACGAGTGCAATTGCCATGGGCAACATTACAGGTGCTGGTGGCTCGCAACTCTGTACAGGAGATCGGGATGGAGTCCTGAAGCTCTATGATGCAAACAAGGCTGAGATTCAGTTTTTGGCGCAGAAGGATCTTGAGGGAAGCATTCTATCCGTGAAAGTCGCAGATGCGAATAATGACGGTCTCCTAGAGATAGTCGTAGGACGCAGCCTGGGTCCGCATGATGTGGAGGGGACTGCTGGCACCGTCCAAGTCTATCGATATGCGCTTAGTGGTCAGCTTGAGCTATTGGCTGAAGAATCAGTGGGGACCTTCGTAACTACTGTTCATGTGACGGATGTTACTGGTGATAATAAGAACGAGATTCTTGTGGGCGGCAGCGACTCAACGCTTCGAATCTATCAGATGGACACTGACAACAAGCTCACTGAGTACATCCGACATCAGCTAGAAGACATGCCCATTGCTATAGGCACATGTGATGTCATCGGTGATGAAGTAGACGAGATTGTGACTGGAAATCTTGACAAGACTCTAAGAGTATTCAAGGTACGAGACCACTCAATTGAGCAGATTGAGGTTCTTGACCTTCCTAGTCCTGTAATCTCAGTCACGGCAGGCGATGTATTGGGCGACAGGAAGATGGAACTCGGTGTCGTCACAAGAGACGGATCTGTTCGTGTCTACCGTAATGAAGAGAGCAAGCTTGACCTGTTCACGAAATTAGAGAACGTCAAGGCTCTTTCAGTTCGTATTGAAGAAATAAACGCGGACCATATGGATGAAGTGATAATCGCAACTTCTGACTACAAGGTCAAAGTGTACAACCTTCAGATGGCGGAGCTCCAACAGATTGCGGAAATCGATATTGGTACTAAGATTCTATCGATTAGCATTGGGGACGCTGGTGGGGACGACAGGAAGGAGATTCTTGTCGGGGTTTCCGATGGTCCTCTAAAAGTGATTAAGGGTCTTTACCAAGTCATCCCCAAGTTTGAGGTGAATGCAGAGGTCAAGACAAGTGAAGATCTTGCTGGTAGACTAACGGTTGTCAATGTTTCAGACGAAGCGGTGACGGGTATCACCGGGAAGATCTACTGGTTTCCAAAGGACTACCTCGATGTGTCTCCTCAACAGGTGAGATTTGACCTTGCTCCGGGTGAAACCAAATTCGCCGAGATTCAGCTAATTCCAAAGAGTCAGGGTTCGGTCATTCTTAGACCCATTGTCCTAATGTGGACCGATGCTCTAGGCCAGGTCAAGCAAGTGACTACTCCTGAAACCGCAATTCTTGTGGAAGAGGGTGCAGTTGTAGCTGCTCCTGCTGCTGAGCCATCGGTCATGCTTCAGCCTGAAGCAGCAGCCGTTGAGACTATCATAGAGGATGAATCACCATTTAGTCCAGTAGCAGGAACTGGTTTCGGTGAGGTCACTCGTGAGAAGGCTGCAGAGATTCTAATGACCACAGCTTCAGAGGATTCATCGGAATCCCTCAAGGCTGCAGAGGAATTGCTGGACCAATTATTCGGAATAGACGATGCTGGAACTCCTGACATGTCAATAATGGATGAAGTAGCAGCTGTAATGGAAGAGCCAAAACCAGCGGCCGTAGAAGCACCTCCAGTGGTTGAGACCTCGACTGAGAGTGCCTTTGTGTCCGAGATAAAGCTTCGAACTCCAAAACCACCGCGACCAGGCGCTCCTAGTGACAGTTACACTTACCTGTTCAAAGTAATGGTCACAGGCGAGGGTGCAGTCGGTAAGACGACTCTGGTCAACCGCTACGTCACAGGTGTGTTTGAGCGAGACTACAAGACAACTATTGGTTCACAGTTCGCCGTCAAGCTTGCCCACATATCGCCTCCTGAGACTGATTATGCCGTGGGGATAAAGTTGCAAGCTTGGGACGTCGCAGGCCAGGCACGATTCAAGGCGGTGAGGAAGATGTACTACAGCGGAGCGGCTGGAGTGATACTGGTGTATGACGTCACCCGACGTCGTTCCTTCACTGAGTTATCGAAGTGGATAGAAGAGGCTGATGAGTCAATTGGAACCCGCGTGCCGATGGTTGTCGTCGGTAACAAGACCGACTTACCTGACCGTGCTGTTCCATCGGACGAGGCCAAGCGGTGGGCCGAAGACCAGGGCTTCCTGTACATGGAGAGCAGTGCAAAGACCGGTGAGGGAGTTGGCGATATGTTCTCTGTGCTGTCCGAGATGATGTGGGGTGAGGCTCGAAGAGCCACCGAGGCCAAGAGAAGAGGCAGCTAGTCAGCAATCAGTTCCGCGACATCCTTCATACCTGCTTCAAAGGCTGCTCTGTTTACGTCCCACGAGCTGAGAGTATCCTTGAGGGTTTCTTTGAGAACCTTTGCGTCTATGGGCAGCAAAGCTCCATGAGCAATTGCGCCCAGCATGTACGTATTCAGAACTCCTCTGTTTCCTATGTGTTTCAATGACTCAGTTGGATCGATTGCGCGCACCATTCCACAGATGCCGTTTAGTGAATTAATGATATCCGAAATTCCTGGATAGTCCACCTTTCCCGCCAAGGATTCAGGAGTCTCGATGACAGTTGTGCTCAGAATGGCGGTTGTTCTCGAACTAGCCAATTTTACAGCCGCACGCAGGGTTTCCAGTGGTTCCAGCCCGAGAAGCAAGTCAAGCTGACCTCTAGGAATCAGCGGTCCCAGTTCCCTATCCCCTAGTCTAAGATGTGTAAATACAGTTCCTCCTCGCCTGGATGCTCCGAAGGTCTCTCCGACTGTAGGAATCAGCCCTTCTTTCAAGGCCGCTTCTGCAAGAACTCTTCCACAGACAAGATTACCCTGACCGCCCACGCCTGCAATTAGGATGTTGTACTGCGTTGGCATTGGTCATCCCTGCCTTATTGCATCATGTGGGCAAACAGCTATGCAAGCCCCGCATCTGACACAGATATGTTCCAATATCTCAGGTTTCTCTCTGAAACTGTCCCAAGTGATAGCATTGCATCCGAACTGATCTGTGCATATTCTGCAGCTATTTCCACGGCACAGGTCCGTGTCCACTCTTACTTCAGCCAAGCTCTCATAGGTTTCTCCAATACGTGCCTCCTCGAGTCTGCATACACTGTCCAGAAGCAGGACCTTCAATCCTCTTCTCTCAATGGTCTTGTGCAGCAAGTCAATTAATTCTGCAGTGTTGGATGCATCAGCAATTTGGAAGTGATCTGGCGAAATGGACTTGACAACTGACTCAATGCTGATCTTTCCGTCATCTTGTTTCTGGTCTTTTGAGCCTGGATGCGGCTGAAATCCGGTCATTGCCGTCGTTGAGTTGTCCAGGATTAGAAAGGTGACCTCTGCATTCTTGTGCTTGGCATTGACAAGGCCCGGCAGGCAAGCATGAAAGAAAGTAGAGTCCCCTGCGACGGCAACTATCTTCTTCTCAAAGCCGAAACGGTGCAACTGGCCTAAACCGCTTGCAGTGCCGATTCCCGAGCCCATTGCTTGCATGGTTTCCATTGACTCTCCATAGAACACACCAAGTGAATAGCAACCAATATCCCCGGCCACAATGAGATTTCCCTTTAGTCGTTGTCTGACTCTTTGAAGCGCCCAGTAAACATTACGGTGGGTGCACCCTGCGCAGAAAGTGAGAGGGCGAGGAATCAAGACTGACTTCGCGGTATCAACTGCCCTTTTACTTGGAGTTTCGTCGGCTAGCCTTTCAATCTTCTCAACTCGAATAATGGCATCAATTATGACATCTGTATCTAATTCGCCATAGAATGGAATGTATCCATTGCGTTTCCCATAGAACGCAATATTCTCAGCATATTCGGCCTCCCCAACTAAGGCAAGAACCGCCTCTTCCACGAACGGGTCAACTTCCTCCGCGAAAACAACCTTCTTTCTATCCTGCAGCAATTTCATTATCGTCTTTTGAGGCAATGGATGAGTCGTAACAAGATTTGTGACTTGAACATCCTTTGTCTTGAGAAGGTTGACTGCCTCCTCTGCATATTTGAAGCCTACTCCGCTTGCAATAATTAGTGTGTCCGTCTTCTTCTCTGGAATTCCGTTAAGATTCGAGCTGTCAAACTCGCCGCGAATTTGACTGAGTGTTTCATACAGCTCTTTGTGTCGAAGATGGGGATTTGGCACATTGTATAGGGAGTTGGCAATATCCCTTAATGGGATGCATCCCTTTTCGGGTATCTCTCCGAATTTGACAACAGATCTTGAATGACTGAGTCGGGTAGTGCTTCTCACCATGACTGGAATATGAAACCTTTGAGAAATGCCTAATGCCATCGGTATGATATCCTTGGCTTGCTGGCATGTAGATGGTTCCAGGAGAGGAATGTAAGCTGCCTTTGCATAGAACCGCGAGTCTTGTTCATTGCTTGAGCTATGTCCTCTTGGATCATCGCAGACAACAATAACAAGACCCCCTGGCCCTGTGCCAGAGAGGTTTACATTAAGAAGAAAATCTGCTGCAACATTCAGACCAAGGGACTTCATTGAGCAGATGGTAGGAATACCCGCCCAGCTGGCTCCTGCACAAGATTCCAGTGCAACCTTCTCATTTACACTCCATTCAACATAGATACCAAACTGTTCAGCGACTTCCATTAAGGATGCAGCAATCTCTGTTGCCGGGGTGCCAGGGTATGAAGCACAGAAGCAGACTCCCGCCTCCAAAGCACCTCGGGCAATTGCCTCGTTGCCACTCATTAGCTTCTCAGTTCCAGTCGCATCACTGATGGCTGTCATTCTCTGATAACGCGGAGCATCCCCTCCAGAAAACACTTCCGACATTAAGAATTGAAAACAATACTTCAAAGAAAGAAAGAAAAGGGCTTCTTAATGTCCAATAAAAGAAAGCATAATGAGCAATGATAGCAAGAGCAAGAAGATCACTTCCCTGCTTTCAATATCCCATGATAAGGACGTTGATGGGCTCAACTCTGCAGCTATTGTCTGGAGATATGCCAAGACCAAGGGGCTAGAGTATGATGTTATTCTTGCCGATTACGGGTCATTCGAACAAGTATTCTCAAAAGTGGCCTCCAGAAGGCATACGCTCATTATTGTGACGGATCTTGGCTTGGATGACTCCAGTCTAGAGCATGCCCAAAAGGGTCTCTCTCGCGCAATTTCGCAAGGATGTCGATTAGTTTGGCTGGATCATCATCGTTGGTCAGAACATGCAGTAAGATCCATCTTATCTATGGAAAATAAGCCAGTGTTGAAGATTAATCATGATTTCTGTGCGGCTGAGATTGCCTTCAAAGTTCTGATGCCTAGAGATGAAATCTGCAAAGAGCTTGCTTTGATTGCTCACGATTCAGACTTTAATATCAGGGAGAGGGAGGCTGCTGTTGCTCTGACTGATGCAATATCTGTTACGAGATTCAATTCCATTGCGAAAAAGGAAGATATTACAGATGCGTTGTTTCCTCTTCTTCAACGTTTAGCTGAAAAGGGAATTGAGGGTGTTTGGGATGGCAGGAACACGAAATTCATGGATGCGACGTTAGAGCAAAGAGTTCGTCAATATAGGAAGGAACGATCGAAGCGGATGAAGAGGGCTCTTTCTGCACACTGTGATCAGATGATTGGGGGAAAGCTTGTTCGAATCCTCGAAATGCCAAGTGGAGTTACAACGACAGATATAGGCACTTACGTGACCAATGAAGAGAATTTGGAAATTAACGGGGAAAAACTGGAAGTCGCGGACCTTCTCATAACACTTAGTCCAGGAGGTCTACTCGGAATCAGGCGAGGGAATGAGTCAGCTCTTTGCGATGTTGCAGCCAAGCTGTTTAATGGTGGAGGGCATCCTTATGCTGCTGGGGGGGAATATGGGATGTACGACAATTTCCAAGCGGTCTGTGACGATATCTTCCTGACTCTTTCCAAGAATCTAGACTGGATTGTCAAATGACTGATAATCTGGTGATAACGCCTAGGCGTCCTCTCCACTCATTTCAGCCAATTTTGCTACCATCTGCATGATATCGATGCTATCATCCCATATCTTCTGAAAGGTGCTCAGCGCATCATCAACCAAACCCGGATTGTCCTCTCGGCGAATAAGGGCCGCCATGTCTGACTCGGGGGATTGTGTGAGATATAGTAACATCACATCGGTGTTTAGTGCAACCATTCTGTAAGTCTTGAGGTGTGACCGTGGGCTTCGGACACTCAGATTGCCAGTCTGCATGACTTCTCGAAGGAGTTTTCCCAAGCCTCCAATGTATGTCGAAATGACTTTCGGGTCCCGCGATGCATCTTCAGTTGGCACCAGAACAGACCATAGCTTAATTCCCTCTCCAGCTTTCTTGAGGAGTTCAAGCTCAGTGACCCCGCTGGTTTCATAATCTCTGTCAATAGCCTGAATGGGGGCAATCAATCGAATGATATCGCCTGGTTTTGCCTTTTGAAAGAACTCCTTGATAAGAGTACTTCTCACATTTTCCACTCCCTCAATTACAATTGAGGCATCGATAGGGACTGTTCCAACAATAGTGTCGTACGCCATCATTGTTAGGTCTCTAACTGTGGTATTCTTTATTGACTGCAAGTCCGCGCTGACCTCATCCAGGCCAGACTCTAGCTCGCCCACACGAGAGGCCAATTTCTTCTCCAGAGCCTTGCCGATGAGTGTCTGAGACGTTGTATAACGTCGGGGATTCCCGATACGTTCTGTGGCAATGAATCCTTCATCTTCTAGTCGCCCGAGACATTTGTATATCCAGACTTTCGAGAGCTTCATGTCCTTTTCCTTCATCTCATGGAATAAATCATTAAATGTGACTCCCTCTGAGTTCTTCTCCATCATGCCAATCAACACCTTGAGAACCTGCATGTCACGTGAAGACATGTCTACTCCAATCTTGCCGAAAATATCCTTTCCACTGGTTG
>JBHLND010000408.1:0-2727 GCA_048937485.1 Promethearchaeota archaeon | reverse complement strand
TGTAGTCCTGAGCCAAGGCGGCGTAAATCGGAGCCAGTTGCTTGCAAGGCTGACACCACTCACCGTAGAAGTCCACAAAGGCAAGCTTCGTCCTTTGAATTGTTTGCCAGAAAGTAGCATCCGTCAAGAGGACTACTTGTCCCTTAGCCATTGGCTCAGGTAGCTCCGCCTCTTTTACCCTCTCCATAAGTAGCTCCATTTTTCTACGTCGAATCTCAGCGAGTTCGTCATCGTTTAGCATCTTGGACCCACTTCCCAGTTGTGCGTTTGCCTTGCACATTCGCATATGAAGTCTTTGGTCCGGCCTTGAAGAGCTATCTTAAATTGCTATCTGATAGCCTTCCCCAATTAGGTGCGACCTTCTCATGCAAGAACGACCATCTAGGTATTACATTCTTCTCATTCTTGCCATGTTCTTCTGGGGAGGTTCCTGGCCATCCGCCAAGATTCTCGTCACCATCACTCCTAGTCCTCTAACAATTGGATTCCTCAGATTTCTAACCGCAACTATTCTCTTCCTTACTGCCATGTCGTTTCTTAATCCATCCCCCAAGGAACTAGTGAGGAGAGAGAATCTCAAGGTTTTACTTCTCGCAGGAATAGCTGGAGTGTTTGGATATGGAGTTCTTTTCCTATTTGGAATGACACTCACAACTGCAGCTCAAGGGTCCATAATAGCAGGATTCAATCCAGTTACAGTAAGTCTGTTTGCTCACATCATGCATAATGAAAGACTACGAAGAAGGTGGCAATACGGGGGCTTTGCCTTATCCTTTGCTGGAGTGGTTTTTGTTGTAGGAATTCAATCGATAATAGATTTCAATCTGAATCATCTTATTGGCAATGTTATTGTTCTTTGTGCAATGATGATTTGGGGTTTGTACTCATCAATAAGCAAGGAGGGAATGAAGAAGATGTCCTCACTTACGGTAACGGCAGGAGGCGTTGTATATGGATGTATCTTCTTTGGTCTGGCAGCTGTAATTGAGGAACCTTGGTTAATACTTCCACAGGTGGACCTTGTATTTTGGATAAACATTCTATATCTGGGAGGACTCGTTACTTTCACGGGCTTCTTCTTCTACTTTGAATCCATAAACAAGCTTGGAGCTACCAGAAGTGCAGCATTCATTAGTTTGGTTCCTGTGTTTGGTACTGCCCTCTCAGTTTTGATTTTGCAGGAACCCATCTACTGGACATTCGGAATTGGTCTTGCATTAGTGGTCATGGGAATCGTTGTTATCAATTTCCCCAAGAATGATGATTTGACCTTTGGTCAGTCATACTCCAGAGCGGAAGAATCTTAACTATGCAAAAGCCCGAGCAAGAGGGCGGACCAAAAAAAGCTATTGTCTGGTGACAATGATGAATGCATATAGTGACCTTCTCTCCAAATACAAGGATTACTACTTGATTGAATCAACGGTAGGAGCGATTAATTGGGATCTTGAAACATACATGCCCCCAAAGGGAATTGAACTGCGGAGTGAGCAACTGGCATTCCTCGGAAGAATTCAACATGAATTGGTGATCTCATCGGAATTTGGCAAGATACTAAATGAAGCTGAGAAGGTGAGAGATACCCTAGATGATGTAGGCAAGCGCAATCTGTTTCTAGCACGCAGGGAGTATGACTTGAGGGTGAGAGTGCCAGCTGAATTGGTTGCAGAGATTGCCAAGCAACAAGCAATCGCCGTTGACATCTGGAAGAAGGCAAAGGCTGCCAAAGATTGGAAGATGTTCGAGCCGGATCTCAAGAAGATGATTGAACTTAGTCGAAAGCGTGCTGAGATTAGAATGGAAGTGTTAGGCAGCAAAGCTCTCTATGATGCCATGTTGGACGAGTTTGAAAGGAACATGACTTCGGACCAAATCTCAAAGGTCTTTGGGAAACTCCGAGATGGACTAGTACCCTTAGTCTGGAAATGTGTTGAAGCCTCAAAGGATGTTGACTCTTCATTCCTTTCTAAGAGAATCCCAATTGAAATACAGAGGAAAATCGCCACTGACATCGGGAACCTAATTGAATATGATACGACATCTGAGAAGGCTGCGGGACGCATAGATGAAACTGAGCATCCATTCACTGGAGGATATTTCAGTGATGTCAGAGTCACCGTAAACTACCATGAGGACAATGTAGCTTCTATGATTTTCGCCATGTTGCATGAGGGAGGGCACGCACTCTACGAGCAAAATCTGAATCCCGACTGGATGTATCAGCCTGTTGGAGTTGCAGCCAGCTACGGAATTCATGAGTCGATGTCCAGATTCGTTGAGAATGTTTATGGCCGCACATTGCAGTTCTGGGAGTACTATTTGCCGCGGGTCAATGAACTCACAGGAGGTGCCTGGGGCGATACCGGCCCCCTTGATTTCGCAAGGGCGGTCAATCTAGTGCGACCCTCCAAGATACGAATTGAGGCAGATGAGGTCAGCTATTCACTTCATGTGATTATTAGATTCGAGATAGAGCGAGACCTATTCGCAGACAAGATCACAGTTTCCGAGCTTCCTCAAGTCTGGAATGAAAAGTACGAAGATTACCTGGGCATGGATATAAAGAATGACGCGGAAGGCGTGCTGCAGGACACTCACTGGGCGAGTGGTTACTTTGGATATTTCCCATCCTATGCTCTTGGGAATGTCTATGATGGCCAGTGGATTCAGAAGCTTGGAAAGGATCTTCCTGATTGGGTGGACGGTAAGTTTGGGAAAGCATTGGAA
>JBHLND010000407.1:0-2729 GCA_048937485.1 Promethearchaeota archaeon | reverse complement strand
AGGTAATGGTGACTATCCGGAAGTGCAGAAGCTCAAAAACACTAAGAGTAGTCGTGTGAAGGTGGAAACCAGCTATGCTTTCTCCGAGGGCGGTACCTACTTCCCTGCTGCCCGTGCAACTCTGCATAGGCAAGGTGACCCTGCAACTCTCTATGCACGAGTCCAGAATATTGGACGAGTGAGGGTGGTTGTGGAAGGCAAGAAGAAGGAGGATGGCAAAGAGCTGATTCTCGAACTAAGGGAGGCACCGTCCGATTTCAGAGATTTCATGGGTAGGCTCGTTGAGAAGGTTGTGCAGCGAACCACTGTGGAGAGGGGAGTAGAGATTTCAACCGTTGAAATAGGGCCCAGAACTGACAGGTCCACAAAATTCCAACTTGTTCCCTCAACTCCTATCAATACCGTTTACACAATAAGTTTCGAAGATGCAGCTTCAGGTATTGGAGTCTTCCTAGAACTCGAAGTTGAAGCCGGAGGAGCCTACAGATTAGCGAAGAAAACTATCCAAAAAGCACTCTCAACAAGGATTGCCGAAAATACAGTAGAAGTGATCAATGAGCTTCTTGAAACCTGATTCAAAGATCCAGGTGCATATGTGTGGTCAGATGGTTTCGGTGCAAAAAGACGTCTGATTGATGGAAAAGCAGTTCGTTTTATCCAATTGCTCAGTCGAGGAAAGGGAGAGAAAATTGAGGTTATTTTCATTAGCAGAAACATGACTCACATCAGAAACGAATACTTGGTGGACGACAAGCAAGCAGACTCTGCACGATATCTGTATTCCTTCAATCCAATGCTGCAAATGTCTTATATGACACCTCCATGAAATGCTCCATTGGCTGAAACAGACATGAATACCGTTTCTGGTTCAGAGGCAAGGTCAATTGAGTCCACCATGATCGGACCATTGTGGGCTCGCGCAAAGTACTCCCAGCTTTATCCGGAATTGCTGAAGGATGACCAGGCCATGATTCTCATGGAGCGTGTGAAGTCGCTTCATCCCGAATCTGAGGATGACCTTAGTATTATGGAGGAAATAGTGGATGAGCTGCTTGGACTTGCATTCGTCATTAGGGCAAGGACATTCGATGACAAAATGAAGTCCTTCATTGAGCAGAAACCTCGTGCAACAATAGTCAACCTTGGATGCGGTTTGGATACAACCTTCTCTCGAGTTGACAATGGATCTATTCTCTGGTATGATCTTGACCTCCCAAATGCTATCGAATATCGTCGGCGACTCATTCCAGAAACCGAAAGAAGCAAATGCATTCCCAAATCCATTTTCGACTACAGCTGGATGGAGGATTTGACCTTTGACTCTGCAAGTGGCTTATTCATGATTGCGGGAGGCCTCTTTGCATATTTCGAAGCAAGTGACATCGCTGACCTTTTCTCTGCTATGGCATTAAGATTTCCAGGCGGCGAGATATTCTTTGATAGCAGTTCTGAAAGAGGTAATTGGGTAATTAATAGGCGATTCAAGAAACATGGTATAGCTGGAATCGATCATAAGTTTGATCTCAAAAAACCTGCTGAGATTGAAGGATGGTCAAGCCTGATTCGTGTGATTGATTGGTTCTCATACTTCTCTCGTGTAGAGAAGAATCCAAAATGGTCTAAACGCACACGTCTAATTATGGCGATTAACTCATGGTTCAGTCTTGCGAAGTTCATTCATGTCAGGTTTCTGAACCCGGATGCGTAAGGAATCCGTTTCGAGATACCGCTAGTTTATTGAGTGACCATATTCTCAAAATTGCCGTAACAGATGAAACTGGAAATGAAATTAAAAGCTTACAAGGTGAATGAATGATGGAAGACATGCAATTAATCCTCTCAGCTCTATGGGTTTCCCTAATGCTGACCTATCTCTTAGGAGATGTACTGCGCATCTTCAGTGGCGACTTTGTGCCAGGAGAAATCTCTGGCCAGAAGGCAACTCAATCAATGTGGATGATAGCCGCGATAGTGATGTTAATCCCAATTGTAATGGTTTTCTTGACTCTGGTTATGCCATATCCAGCCAATGGCTGGCTGAACATCATTCTGGCGATTTTCCTTTTCCTTTTCAATCTCGCAGGAGTTCGCTCATACCCCTCATATTTTGACCGCTTTCTGATTGTCGTTGGACTCTTGTTCAATGTTCTGACTGTTTGGTATGCATGGAATTGGATTTTTGTAACCCAACCTTGACTGCCCTTCATCTCGCTGAGTAGTGGTTCGTAAGAAGGTGACTTGGTTTATCGCCATTTCAGATAACCTTGCCCATGAGAGTAGGCATCCTTGTCATTGTCAGGTGCACCATTGTAGCCACTGGTCATACTCTTTTTATCGAGGAATGCTTTCGTGAGAAAAGAGAGGAATAAGCAATTGCAAGGGGAGCTGGACCTACAATCAATCTCGATAATAATCGCAGCAACGAGCGTTGTAATTGGTGTTCTAATGAGTATTCTCTCAATGAGAAATCTAGCTAAATCACGGCAGGCATCGGTGTTTCTAGATTTCCACAGGCAAGCTGACTTGAGTTTCATTGAGATAATGTCTGAAATCATTCTTGACTGGAGTTGGTCCGACCCAGAGGACTTTACCAGCAAGTACGGTCCAAGGACTAATCCAGAAGCGTATGCAAAATTCTTGGTCGTTGCATCTTTCTTTGATTCCATGGGTAAGCTAATCCATGCAAAACTAACAAATGCGAACTTAATTCCTGAAGCTCTGGCAGTATT
>JBHLND010000406.1:634-2733 GCA_048937485.1 Promethearchaeota archaeon | reverse complement strand
GCCAGTTTAGTCACGACATCGCGCATGTCATAGGGTTTGTTAGGGTCGTCTGGTACGAGTTCATCAATTGACTCATCAATATCGTCAGGAGCGTGTCCTGTATCTACACGAGGAGGGTCCTCGAGGTTGTTGCTGGGCATGTAGCTCAGTAGTGTCCGTATCTGTTCGAAACAATGGTCCTCATCCTCACTTGCGAAATGGGATACGCCACTAACCGACGAGTGAGTCATTGCTCCTCCAAGCTCCTCGAATGAAACCTCTTCGCCAGTCACCGTTTTGATGACTTCTGGTCCTGTAATGAACATGTGTGAAGTGCCCTTGACCATTAGAATGAAGTCTGTGACCGCAGGACTATACACCGCTCCTCCAGCACAAGGTCCCATAATTGCTGAAATCTGAGGAATGACCCCACTGGCCCAAGTATTGCGTTCGAATATGAAACTGTAACTTGCAAGACTCAAAATACCTTCTTGTATTCTAGCGCCGCCTGAATCATTTAGACCAATGACAGGTGCACCTGCTTCCATTCCGAGGTCCATGACCTTGCAAATCTTCTCTCCATACTTCTCTGAAAGAGACCCTCCGAACACGGTGAAATCTTGGCTAAAGATGAAAACTTTCCTGCCATTGATTTTGCCATAGCCTGTGATTACGCCATCACCAAGTATGCGTTTCTTGTCCATCCCGAAATCCGAGATTCTACTAACTACAAACTCGTCAATTTCAACAAAGGAGTCAGGGTCAAGTAGCTTCTCAATTCGCTCACGTGCAGTATACTTGCCTCGCTCATGCTGCTTCTTAATGCGTTCTTCGCCGCCAGCAAGCTTGGCTTTTTCACGCATCTCCTTGAGTTTCTCGAATTTGTCATTGGTCATGGCAAATCACCTAAGGACCTAATCTGTCAAGACCAGCTTGCCCTGTTTTGAATCTTATGTTGTCTATTTTATACAACCCCAACTAGTCGCAAAACATAAACCATTAGATGTCTAAAATGCGGGTTATGGGGGTCGTTTCGCTTGATAAGTGATGATGAAATGCTCAAGGATGCTTTGAAACAATACGCAGAAGCGACATGCAATTTGCTGGCTGAAAAGCTGTTTGAAGACGAGAGCCCAATGGACCTGTTGTCAAGCCTAATGGTCACAATTAGTTTTGGAGATATTGGCGAGAGCCAGCGGAATTTGATAAATCGTCTTCCTGAAGCTGACGGTTTTCTAAATGCTATTAAGAAACACCCAGTTGCTGGTCAGCATATTGATGTCCTTGTTGGAACAAACAGAGGCGCCCATAGAGTCACCCCTTTCACTGTAATGTACCAATTCATGGAATCGCTAATCATTAGGCAGAACGGAATAGCTTTCAACACCAAGGCTTTTGATGCCATATTCAGCGAGATGATGGAGTTCTTCGAATCGGAATACATCCCAGTCCAAGTGGTAGCTCCACTTGAAAACTTCAAGCTTGACACTGATGTTGTACATCTGCCAAATGAATGGCGTATTGCAAGGATACCAGATGACATCAGGGACGATTGGTTCCGCAGACACAAATATGCATTTGATGATAGCATCTACATGTGGGCAGAATTCAGCTTGCTGAAGGATTACAGTTCCCGTAAGATTATCATCGGAAAAGGCGCTCATAGGGAAATGGACCATGCAGAGATAGACCATATTGATGTAGAAATTGACACGATTGTTAGGTCACTTATAATTCTCAAAAGTGGCGGAGTATCTCAGCGAATAAAAGAATCGCGGGTCCTTGGTTGGAACGTAGGTGGACCAAAAGGATATTCATCAGATCCGTTCGTCCCTCAAATTGGATCAGGCCCAATTTACAAATTGACAAAAAAGGAAGTCAAAGACTTATCCGGAATTATCGAAGCACTGCTACATGGCAACTCAGATAGAGCATTCCACGTTGCAATTAGACGTCTTTATTTTTCCCACGTGAGAAGCGACATCCAACCAGAGGATAAGATTCTTGATTGCCTGATAGGTCTCGAATCTTTGCTTCTTGATCCTTCATCAGAGTTAGGATATAGATTGAGTATTCGTGCCGCTTTGCTTCTTGGTGATTCAATGGAAGAGAGAAGGAGA
>JBHLND010000406.1:0-624 GCA_048937485.1 Promethearchaeota archaeon | reverse complement strand
GAATTCAATCCGAGATGCTTCTTTACTACAGATTGCGAAGCCATATTGTTCATGGCTTCAATGAATCTGCAATTGGAAAATTACTTCGTAGGAATGAATTGAATATGAGTCAAGTGGCCAGCAGACTCCAGGACTTGCTGAGAGAGTCGATCAAGAGGTTCATTTTTGCTTTCAACGAAGGAATGAGTCGTAATTCAATCCTAGAAGATATTGACCAGAGAATGTTGAAGTAGTTTTAGATACCATCTTCATTGCTTATAACCCTGTAAATAGTTGGAGTCCTTCTGGCTTTCCCAAGCTCAGCCCATAACAAACTGCTAATTTCTCCCGGCGTATGTCCTTCTGAAGCTAGACGAAGGATGAATCTTCGCTCTTGCTCCGTTACTCTCGTTCGGTCCATTGCTGCAATCATATTCAGAATCTCTTCCAACCGTCGTTGTCACCCATCTGCAGCTCTGAATAAGGGAATACTTGCAGCTCTGTTCAAATGCTCTGTTTTGTGAAACTGAACCTTGTTGGGATAGATAGATGTTTCAATTCCAAATGATTTGAGAAGACGCTGTACGAGGTCCTGGTTGGTCTTTGTACCTATGCCTACGTTCAGGTTTCGAATTGACGCATAGC
>JBHLND010000405.1:0-2737 GCA_048937485.1 Promethearchaeota archaeon | reverse complement strand
TATCATGGAGTCATAGTATTTTTCAAAGTCAAGAGCGCGTACAAACTCTGCAATTCGTTTGGCTGTCTTTTCTTCTGGTAGCCCTCTCACTGATGCTATGAAATCAAAGATTTCTCGGGGAGTGAGTGATTCATAGAGCTGCTGGTCTTCTGGTACATATCCAACTAGCTGTTTGACTCCAATAGGATCGTCCCTAGAACTTACTCCAAAGACCTCAGCCAAGCCGGAGTCTGCATCAAGCAGCCCCATGAGGACCTTGATGGCAGTTGTTTTACCTGCCCCATTTGGTCCAAGAATTCCAAAGATTTCTCCTTCGCGAACCTCAAAGGTAACATCATTTACGGCAACCAATTCTCCGTACGACTTCACCAAATTCTCAATACTTACTGCTGAACTCATTATTCGTCACTTCCGTGGCCCGTCCCCTTATCTCGGATAGGGAAGCAAGAAATTCTGTTGACTAATATCCAACACGAATTTGCATCTATGCAAGCTATTGAGCCATTCATTTTACATCATGCAATTTCTATACAAGATTGGATATTATTCTATCAACCTTGACCACCGAGTCTAGGATAGTTGACCACGTTTGAGGTAATATTGTCATTTTGGAATATAATGTATCATATCGACGCCATGACTATTGTAGCTATCCTTTCACTTTGGGTGCAAATGATTGTTACCGATTCTGCGAATTTCAAGAATTGGTCTCTGGCTTCATCATGGGGGTAGAAGGATTGCACAAATTCTCTCAATCCATTCCTTTTCTTGTTTCATCAAGGAGTCTCCTTGGACTGCAAAATCGCACCAAGCATTTTCTCGGATTGAATTGCGGCTTACTTCTCTGACCGTTTGGCCACAGATGCTATGATGCCAAGTATGCAATATGATATCATGATTATCACAGGTACGATTTCATCTAGAATGGATGCATTATAGAAAGCAACTGCTCTTGCTGCCTCCACATAATATGTGAGAGGAAAGATATACGGAAGAAAGGCGATATATGATGGCATTTGACTTAGGGGGAACAAGAGTCCGGATAGGAACATCTGGGGGAGGATGAATACAAGCATGAGCTGTATCACTTGCAGTTCGTTCTTCATCCGATACGAAATAGCAAGTGCAAGCGTGACAGATCCTATGGCTAGAAGAACGACCAATGGAACTAACAATAGGATGGACGAAAGTATCCTTGGAGCGATGTAGATTACAACGGCACTAATGACTGTAGTCTGAATGAGGAGCACTCCGATGAACGCAACGGAATACCCAAGCACAATCTCGAGATCTGATAAAGGCGTACTTTGCATCCTCTCCAGTGTCCCTTGCTGCCTCTCCCGTAAGAAGAAAATTCCTGGAATCAGAAAACCAAAGAATACACCCATGAAGCCAATGATAGCTGGACCCATGATTTCTATCATTGACATTCCAGCCTCTCCATAGATATATGTAAGGTCCAGATTGGTTTCACTCTCTCGCCCAAAAGCTTGCGTGATTGATTCTGAGAGTGAAAACTGAATCGCCGCTAATGCTGAAGCAGCTTCTGCAGCCTGTATGCCATTTATGAATAGTTCAATGGGTTGGTCCTCACCATTGATCGCGGCTTGTGTGAAACTAGAACCCACATAGATCCCTGCTACTACGGATCTGGATTCGAGCAAGTCGACAACTTCCTCACGGCTATCACACATGGTGACAGACACATTTCCATTTTGGGATAAGTTATCATCAAGAATCTCACCAATCGTGCTTGTGAATCCAACATCTTCATTCACTAGAGATAGGTTGAATGATAGGTCAAATGGACTTGGAGGTAGTGGTATTGAGAATGTTATGTTACGTTGTATCTCAATACCTCTGCTTCCGAATACTTCGCTGGCTGCCTGTGCAGTGACATTGCCTATCGTTGCCAGAATGTAGTTGGCCTCCACCTCACTAGTTACATTGACATGCAATTCGAGGGTGACATTCCCTCCCTTTAGCAGCCCCTCTGTGAAGTTGAAGGGCAGCAAAAGAACGGCTTGAATCGATTCCCCAATGTCATCGAAAGCATCTGCACGAATTCTTTCGAAGACTGTCACATTCTCATTTTCTTCTAACAGAGATGATGCAGCGATTCCGAGGTTCTCTTCAATGGGAGTGTCTTGGATACACACAGCTATTGGGACATTCACAACCTCTCCTGAAAGTATGAATGACCATAGGAAAGTGATTAGGAGTGGTGCAACTATCATTAGACCAAGAGTTGGTCGGTCTCGACGAATCTGACGGAGGATTCTCTGTATGATCGAACCAATCCGATAGGAGCTGATCTTGCCGGTCATTCTTGGTCCCTCCTTACATAGTAGGTGAAAGCCTCCTCTAGGCCTGCTTCTCTTACCACTATGTTTCTTATCTGAAATCTCGCTTTTGCCAATGCTTCAAATATGCGGAATTTCACGTCGCTGGTAGCTGCCTTTGCAATGAAACGACTGCCCTTGATTTCAATGGGCGCAATGCCTTCCAGAGTACGTTTCAGCTGTAACGAGTCATCGGAATCTATAATGCCAGATATTGTGCTCTCTAGAGGGAGTGAACTAATGAGTTCCTCAGGCGGACCATGAGCTAGTAGTCTGCCGTTGAAAATCATGGCAACCGAATCACATCTTGTAGCCTCGTCAAGATAGTGTGTTGTCATGAATATGGTCTTGCCTTCTTTAGCTAACATATGGAAGTGATCCCAGAATTCCATTCG
>JBHLND010000404.1:0-2741 GCA_048937485.1 Promethearchaeota archaeon | reverse complement strand
TGCAATCGTAGCTCCCAGTCTTCCAGTTCTTCGACCGAATACTGATAATTGAACCACGGGTTGGTTCCATGGCCATGCCATCGAATATATGCAAAGTCTGAGGTGATACGGAGGTCTATTGGAAGTTTCGGCTCATCAACGATTACATTTGCAATTCCATAGTCTTCCAGAAGACTCCATGTCCTATTTGTGAGCCATGTTTCATCCCGAAACTCGACGGCATAACGGAAATCTGGGTCCAGTTGACTCAGAAAGGTTTCGAAATCAGCCATTGAGGAAATCTTCCATGGAGGAAGTTGAATTAGAAGAGCCTCGAGACGGGGCAAAAGGGGTTTCATTAGTGAGAAGAACTCAGCGAGAACTGCGCCACCCTCACCATTAAGGTTGAGCCGTTCATCGTGGGTGACCTTACGAGGGAATTTAGCCGTGAAGAATATGTCCTCTCGAACAGCCTGGCTTAGATGTCTAATAAGCTTGGGCTGGGGGAGTGAATAGAAGGTGGAATTGATCTCTGCCGTCTTGAACACTGAGAGATATTGACGGAGCATAGAGTCCCGTGAGTGATAAAACACATCTTTCCAGTCTTTCTCATAGGACCAGCCACTTGTGCCAATATGCAATCCCTTTCTCATTGTCTTCATATACCAATGGGCATTGACCGGTTTCTATCTTCCGGCAACGCAGAGATTCTTAAGAGAGATGGACCACACAGCAATCGTGATTCCCCATGCAGGCAGAAAATGTCAAGGTCGAAGTGGAAAATCTAGAGATACATATGGGCGAATTCAGAGGCTCAAAACTCAAGATGAAAGGTAACGCGACCTATGAAGATCTAATGCTAGTGATAGATGGCGGAAAGACAATTGTTCGACTTCACGCTCGAAACATAGGCAATGTACATCTTGAGAAGAAGGGTATTCGAATCGCAGCTATGAACTTTGAGATCAACCAAGAAGACGAAATCAGCACAGCTACTGGGTCAATCAGAATAGAACTCGGCAATGAATCAGAAGCATGGTACAAAGAGCTCTGGGGTTAGTTTCAGGTTTGGAACACGTTTAAAACGGCGTTTGTTTGGAAAAACGCTCACCATGGAATAGGGGCACGAAGCGATGTCTGAACAGATTGAGTATATCGAGTTTCGATTCCCAGATATTTTGGGCCGTCTAAAGGCAATGATTGTGCCTTGTGATGGAGCAGACAGTGTGGCCGAATTGAAGAAAGACCCCATTTTGAAGAGAGGCACAACCGTTGATGGTAGCTCAGTAACTGGCCTTGCTTCAGTCGAATCTTCAGACCTTAGATTGGTTCCAGACCCGGATTCTATGTTTGAACTTCCTTACACTGCTCAAAGAACTGCAGTAGCAATGTGTTATATTAGAAGAAAAGGAGAGGATCCGAGGAGTGGTATCAGATATCCCATGGACACTAGAGGTGCGCTTCTCGAGGTAAAAGAAAAGCTCTTGAAAGGAAGAATGGAGCTTCGAGTGAAAATTGAACCCGAATTCCACTTCCTGACCTCAGAGGGCGAGCCCTTTGATTATGGGGGGTATGCCGACACGTACCCTAGAAACGTAGGAGGCGACGTACTCATTGAGATTGCTAGTGCAGTCCGAGATGTTGGAATGAAACCACGAGTAATACACCATGAGGTGGGAGAGGCTCAGCAGGAGATAGAGCTTGATTATGCGGATGCAATGAGCATGGCTGATTTCATTCTCGCATTCAAGAATCTAGCCAGGACAATCGCAATCAGTCAGGATATGGATGTCACATTCATGCCAAAGCCATTCGAGGGCCGCGCAGGAAATGGTCTTCATTGCCACCTCCAACTATGGGAGGGTGACAAGAATCTATTCGGTTCAGATGAGAATGGCAAGCTGTCTGATATTGCAATGATGTTTATCGCGGGGTTAATGAAGCATGCAAAGGCCATCACTGCAATTGCCAATCCATCCGTGAACTCCTACAAGAGACTTGTTCCTCACCACGAAGCTCCGGTGTACATCACATGGGGCCACATGAATCGCACGGTTCTCGTGAGGGTTCCCCTCTTTGAGGATCCACAAGAAGCTGCCATTGAATTTCGCTCATCTGATTCAATGACCAATCCATACCTTCTGTTTTCTTCAATTATAGCAGCAGGCATGGATGGAATAGAGAAGAAATTGGAGCCTCCGGAAGGAAGGAGTGAGGACATTTTCAGCTTGACTGATGCAGAACGAGAGATGTATGGAATAGAAACCCTGCCTGCAAACCTTAGGGATGCTTTGGATGAACTTGAGAGGAATGACGTACTTCGCAAGGCACTTGGTTCTGAGCTTCTGGACAGGTATATCCAAGTCAAGCGCGAGGAATGGCGACAATACAGTAATGAAACAGTTACTGCGTGGGAATGGGAGCAGTATCATCCAGCCTGATGATTTCGGAAGAAGCTTGCTAATCGGTCAAATGCCTCATCTACAGCCTCGGGAGTGAGAGGGCCAATTGAAAGGCGGATATAGCCTTCACCAGAGGACCCGAAAATACTCCCGGGTAGTACCAGAGTTTCAGTGGACTGAAGAATATCCAGTACAAGTGATTTTGAATCTGTACAGCCCTTGACTCTTGGGAACATGTAGAAAGTACCTGCAGTCCGATTCGTTTCCAGTGCATCTATCTCTCTCATCCTAAGATAAGCAAGGTTTCTAAGAAGGCTGAGCCGATCAAATTCCTCTTGAATTGTGTCTAGATTATGCTTG
>JBHLND010000403.1:0-2742 GCA_048937485.1 Promethearchaeota archaeon | reverse complement strand
ATGAACTCTATGACAATGACATGGGCGGAATCATCATTACCACCATGGAAGGATTGACGATTCTGGAGAACATCATTTACAACGAGTTCTTCGGTATGTTATTGGGAATCGAATCCTCCGAGATTACAGGCAACATAGTCTTTGGTAATGAATATGGTATCGTCATAGAATTTGGTGCTGGCAATACTCTCCTAGGGAACGACATGGGTTGGAATAGTCTCTACAACGCATTCGACAATGCTGGCGATGGAGCCAACCACTGGAGCGCCGGAGAAGATGGCAATTGGTATAGTGACTACAGCGGAGAAGGTCCCTATCCAATCGCCAACAATACCGGGATTGGAGCCTATGACTACTCACCACACAAGAGCTTGGAAGTGTATCCTCCGTTTCCATCAGAATACGAGATAACCACAACTGGCAATACAATGACATTTCTTGCTCAGGCATTGAATCCAGTGGACTACGAGGTTTACGCTAACGGCACTTTGCTCTATCAAGAGACCTGGAACGGAAATGACATCGAGGTAGAAGTAGATGGACTTTCGGCGGGTGTGTATAACATCACAGTGAGAGTTTTCCATTTTTCAGGGAACTCACTGAGTGCGACTTCATACCTTGAGGTTGTTGACCTGACTGCGCCTGAGTGGAATCCAGAGCCTGTGGACCAAGAGATCTATGTAGGGCAGTTCTTCAGCTATCAAGTGAATGCGACAGACCCATCAGGTATCGCGGGTTGGGCGGTTAATGGGACCCTCTTCACAATCGATGCTACAGGACTCATAGCAAACGCTACGACTCTCGCTGTTGGGGACTATACCCTCAACATCACTGTTTGGGATAACTTCGGTAATACTAGGTTCATTCTGATCACGATTCAGGTTCTGCCTGAAACCACCACAACCACAACAACGACCGAATTCGATGGCACTATGGTGATAGTGATTCTGGGTGTGGGAGGAGCAGTCATCGTAATCTTGGGTGTTATCGTCATCTTGAGGAAGCGTCCAGGTTAGAATAACATGAGGAGTCTTGCGCTCCTCTCTCTTCCAGACGTTTATCGCATTGAGGCAAATCGAGAATCATGTGTCGAATGATTTCTGTGCATCATATGAAATTGCCACAATGACGGCAACTGGCATCAGGATGACCATGGCGAGAGAGAAAACCACCATGATACTTGTCGTGATCGCTGCATCGATGGGAAGCCCAAAGATCTGTATTCCTACTGCAGTCCAAAAAATAACTACAAAAAGGATGAGTACAGAAGGCCATAGCCTTGCTAGTGACTTCCGCCCTGGCATTCGTCTACGCCACCAATTCAATGGTTTGCTAATTCTTGTTGCAGCCCCGAAAGCAAGGAGTGAAAGGAATATTGGGGCAAAGCCGCCTCCAACTAGAAATAGAGTTATTGTGAGAAGGAGCAGGATACTAGCGCCGTATTTCCGGTCAACAAATGCGTAAGCCCAAATCACAACGAAAATGCCTACGATTACTGCAAGAATTCCTGTCCAAAGGAAATTCGGAACAATTGTCAGGGCTGTTTCCATTCCGCCTTCCCAAAATCGCTGTGCATCACCTATGGCATCAATCATAATGCCGGCTGTCGGAACGTCCCCCTGAAGGATTTCGAATATCCCGTGTTCGATGCCAGCCAGTCCGACGAGGATTCCGTACGTAGAGGCTACTACTTTTGCTCCACTCTCGCTCAACCAACTGCTCAAAGTGCTTAATGACATTGCAAACATGCAACTATCCCCATCTTCCTATTAAGTGATGGGCTGCGCTTTCTAAAACCCCTGAAATGAAGCAGCGTTCTTCATAAGACCCCGTGTAGTGGTCAAGTTGCATAGAGGAGGCCGAATTCACCGTGACCCACAGAGTCCGACTGCAGACTGATGAAGGCATATTTTCGGCAAGGGCAGTAGGGATTATGTTCCAACGTGACCGAATTCTTCTATGCCGACTATTGGATGAAGATATCTGGGTGCTGCCTGGCGGTGGCATAAGACTGCATGAAACTGCTGAAGAGGGGATCAGGAGGGAGTTCAAGGAGGAGGCAGGTTTTGAGATTGAGGTCCAAAGACTGCTCTGCGTGTTGGAGAACTTCTTTGTCTATAGGCAAACAGGAGAGCGGATACATACACATGTATTCTATTTCCTTGTATCCCCAAAGGAAGCCAATGGTATATGGATACAGGAGGAGTTTCGCGGCCAAGAAGAATTCTGGGATGTCAAGCCTGGACAATGGAAAGTCATACCTGGCAAGAGCCAGCCGCTATTGTTCAAGTGGTTTGCCCCTGAAGAACTTGATGACCTGAACTTTCAACCCGCAATACTAAAGGGGATATTAAAGGAACCACCTGAACACATGGTGCATCTTGTGATGAAAAGAACTTGACCACCATTTTTCAAGAACCTTCAACTAAGTGGACCGAAGCCGCCTCGCAAGAAAGATAAGGAAGCTCAATGAATAAAAGATAATCACAAATAAAGGTGATTAGATATGAGCGGGGAAATTCCCAGCTATGCCAAGTATATCTTTCTACTGGGCTTCATAGTGTCGTTGATCTTTGGAGCCTGGTACTTCATCTCGCCAGAGTCTTGGTGTGACTTCACAGATTGGCCAGCAGAATACAGTTCTCTACGCATTGTGGGCTCCCTTCTTCTAATGCTGTCATTTGCAGCGATTCTTGCCTATCGTGCACAAACATGGAAGGAAGTTGAGCTCTATGTCCTGAT
>JBHLND010000402.1:0-2747 GCA_048937485.1 Promethearchaeota archaeon | reverse complement strand
AAGCAGGATTTCAGGCATCCAGGGTTTTTCATCAGAACTCGTAACAACCACAGCTGCCTCAATCAGCCCACTATTGAGTGCAGCAAGGTTAACGGCAGTGACCACTCCCCCGTCTTGAGCCTTTGGCGCGATATTTATTGCTCTAGCTTTCCATGCACTCCGGAAATCACCAATGAGGAGATGCCTATCGTGATATGTTCTTGGGCAACCTGCATAGCATATTCCGCAGGCTATGCATTTTCCAGTCAATGTAGGTGTGTAACCGCCTTCCTCGTGTACTCCTGTAAGAGCATCTGCAGGGCAATTGGATACACATGCGCCACATTCAATGCATACGCCGGCCTTTATGATTTCACGTTCAAGTTTCTTGAAGGCAAATCGTTTAGTGGTTTCCTTCAACACATCCTGTGTCTGTTGACGGGCTTCGTCGAATGAGTTGCTCATGATAATCTCACTGAAATTCCGGTTGATAGCCCTCGTTTAACAGTTCCGTTTTTCCGCAGAGAAACGTATATCTAATGAGCGAACTCGGGACTTGAATAGTATTGGATAAATCAGCAGGATGAGATAGGGATGGCAAAGGTTTCCAAAGAAACCATTAAGATTCTTCTTGAGAGGAGCGCAGCACAAGTTTGCGCGACAGATGAATGCTGCGTTCAGCTTATGGCTATTGCAGACCTTCCAACACGCTTTGGTGATTTTCAAATCTGCGGATTTGTGAGTCCTTGTGACCAGAAGGAGCACACTGCGCTGATCAAAGGTGATGTAGTAGGAAAGAAACGCGTTTTGACCCGCGTACACTCCGAATGCTTAACTGGAGATGCTCTTGGGAGCAAGCGATGCGATTGCAGAGAACAGCTGCTTGAGTCGTTAAGATTGCTTGAAGAAGAAGGAACCGGAGTTCTGCTCTACCTTCGACAAGAAGGACGTAATATTGGACTTACTGAGAAGATACGAGCCTATGCCTTGCAGGATCAGGGAATGGATACTGTTGAAGCCAATATACACCTTGGGTGGCAACCAGATGAAAGGGATTATGGTATCGCTGCAAACATATTGAACAACATGAATGTTGAGTCAATCCGCTTGTTGACAAATAACCCTCAGAAAATCCAACAGCTACTTGGTGCAGGAATTGATGTAGATGAAAGGGTTCCATTAATCATCCAGCCCAATGAGTATAACCTCATGTATCTTAGGACAAAGGAGGAAAAGTCAAAACATCTACTTGGAGACCTCTCTGAAGTAAGAGATATCGCAGCAATTCTAGATAAGAAAGGCAATTGATTCTCCATTAGCCAAATCAAAGAAGGGTCTGGTTCTTCCCTCTCGCCGGAAATCCGCATATGTCCCGAAGGGCTGCAAGGCCTCTTTTACAATTAGTAGGAGGATTGTCAACTTTGCATTGGCTTGTTTGCATGCTGGACTTTTCCTCTACGAACCAGACCCGATTAATGCTCACACATGAGGATAATAAGCCCGCTCGTGTGAGCAAATGCACATAGGTTTAGGATTCAATTGGAGGGAGTAGTGGCTCAGCTTGGCCTGTATCAATGCGAATTGACCGAAGAATAGGGGCTAGCAGGAAGATTGTCAGAAACATTCCAACGCCAGACAGAGTCCACACAAACCTCAAACTACCTGTGATCTCCCAGAGGATTGACCCAAAGGACATAGTGAAGATACCAATGAAATTCACAATGAATGTATAAGTTCCAAAAGCTCTTCCCTTTACTTCCTCAGGAACATTGGCTGCAAGTAGGCTTCTTTCAGCACCTAGCCATACTATGAATGGGAGTGCCCAGACAAAGTTCAAGAAAAACACCAGTTCAACCCCCCCTCCGATTCCAAATACTATGAAGACTATTCCATTTCCAGCAACTGCCGATACAAGAGCGGCTTTGAGATTCCTGTCTGTCAAGCTGCTCATGAAATACATGAACGCGGCACTTGTCAAGGAGAAGACACTCCAAGTGAATCCATAGGTGATTCTATCAATCCCCCACTCATTGACGCATAGATTCCCCAAATACTGAATTGCAGTCGTGTAAAAAACGAGATATGGAATCATTCCAAGAACTATTTTCCAGTAGTCTTTTCCCAGCTTTCTGAATGATAGAACCGGACCCGATCTGGCCTTTTCAGTCACCTCAGTTGTCAGCGATTCTCTAATTGTTGTCGCGGCAACGACTAGAGCAAGAATCGCACCCAAGCCGGCAATCATATGTAGATTACTTGACTCGAATCCTAGGTCAAGAAGGAAAGTTCCAAGTAGTGGGCTAAGCCCGTCAATGAACCACGAAGGCATCATAACCATCATGAATTTCTTTGCTGGATTTCTTCCTGCATCAGCAACGACCTCGTCCGCTGGAATAGCGGCGGACATTGTTCTTACAGAACTCATACCCATCCAAATCAATGCCCACTGTATGGGAATTAGTGGCCAGATAGGGAGGTATGACATAATGAGCAGTCCGACTGCAATCGGAAGAAGAGAAACAACCATTGTCCACCTACGTCCCAGGAAATCCGCGATTGTTCCGGAGATGAAGGAACCAAGCAACGTTGCGAGCATTCCGGTTGAGAATGTCAGGCCCATCTGCCATGGCTCGAATTGAACCCCATATTCAAGAAAGATACCAAACTCCCATTTCCAAAGCCCAATTGAGAATTGAGCGACCCCCATCATCAGTGCAAGTTTCCACAGATTACGACTCAGCCCTAGAAAACCAGAACCTTCTGGATTG
>JBHLND010000067.1:0-11000 GCA_048937485.1 Promethearchaeota archaeon | reverse complement strand
TATGCTAGTAGTAGCATCGTGTATAGGCATCTAATGATATTATCACGTGCTTGCTTCAGAGTTCTGTTAAATGCTCCCCTTGAAACACCTCTTGATCTACTTCCAGACTTTGATCGAAGTGCTGCTTTCTCTTCATATGGAACATGATCACCATGTTCGTCTTCGATGACCAAATCAATAAGAAGTGTTTCTAGTTGTGTCTGCGTCAAGAGAGAATGACTCAAGAGATTCTGCATTATTGGCTCTTTCAGGACTTCTCTTGCACTTTGTACCATTCTTTTTAGGGACTGCTTGCTCGAAGATTGCGACGTGCTCTTCTTTCTCATGTCGTCATCACCAGGATGTGTTTCTACCAATTGGCATGTTTAGAGAAATGCTTCTTCGTAAAGGCCTCATAAATCTCTAAATGTCGTTTAGAGATTTATGGGAATAGTTTGTGATTTGTGTCAACCGTGCTGTTGAGCGGATACATAGTTGTATACACAACTTTACGTTTCTCGCACTTAAGTTATTATTGGACCGATTTTTCTGTATTACATCTAATACTCTTCGAACATGATCATTTTTGGCGAAGGGTCCATTCGGAATCGGGTGACATGGGTACAAAACCCAGAATGAGATTGCCTCGAATCTCATCGAACTTGTAAATGCCAAACACATATGCTTCTGTTCTTAATGTCCATTCCAGGCGGCCTCGGGCAAGGTAGTGCTGAAATATTGCCCGGGACTGCTTCCTCACTTGAGCGAAAAGATTGCGGTAGCGCTTTCGTTGCGAAGGACGAATTCCCCATCGTTCCATGATGAATCTGTTTGCTAAGCTGTTGCTTGATATCAAAATCGACTTTTGTTTCCTCTTAATATTCCCAGCCATTTCTTGTAGTGTATTTCTAAGACAGTCTGGCATAGCTGCAAGAATAGATGGTGTGGTTTCAGGCTCAAACAATGCAGTCCGAGAGTGCTCACTTGAAGTCCGCAAGGCCAATCACCTTTCAGTATGATTGTGCCCTTAAGAGGTCCTATAGACTTTGAAGAGTATAGTGTTTTGTCACTTCATTGGATTAATATCTGGACCACGTCGTCCCTAACAAGAGGTCCAGGAGAATTGGATCAGCGAGCAGAGGTTTATGTGACTGGGATTGTTCAAGGAGTCGGATTCAGGCCTTTTGTATATCGTTTGGCAACTGAACTTTCTCTTACTGGATATGTCTTGAACCTCGGTGATGCTGGGGTAAGGATAGTTGTAGAGGGAAAGAAGAAGAGCATTGAGAAATTGATAATGGAGCTTGAAACAGGACCTCCCTCAATATCACGTGTTGATTCCGTAAGTGTTGATTGGTCAAAGGTCACAGGTGTTTTTGGAGATTTCAAAATTGAAAAGTCCTCGAAAGCAGTAGGAATCGGATTTGCGCCAGAGATTCCTCCGGACATTGCAATCTGCGAAGAATGTGTTCATGAAATGAGAGATTCCAACTCTCGATGGTACCTATATCCGTTTACTTCTTGTGCAGCTTGTGGACCTAGGTATTCTACGATAACGTGTCTTCCTTATGACAGGCCTAATACAACAATGCTTGATTTCCCGCTTTGTAATGTTTGTAATACAGGTTATACAAGTCCTCTTGACCGCCGCTATCATGCTCAAACTACTGCCTGTGAAGAGTGCGGGCCATTATATCGTCTTATTGATTCTCAAGGTAATGAGCTGCAGGATATGAATCCGGTTCATCATACTGCGAAACTTCTTGCGGAGGGGTCTGTGATTGCACTTCAAGGAATTACAGGAACTCATCTTGTTACAATAACTAGTGAATCAAAACCCATCAGAAGACTGAGAGAAAGTAAGCAGAGATTTCAAAGACCTCTTGCCTTGATGACTTCAAGCATCAGTGCCCTTCGTCAATTTGCCAATCCTACTGAGATGGAAATCGACTGTCTAAATACATGGCGTAGACCAATTGTGCTGATAAGAAAATACTCTGAAGACAATGATGTATCAAGTGTAGTACCAAAGGAGTCCTTGGAAACCATTTCACCGGGATTGGATACAGTAGGTGTGATGCTTCCTTATGCTCCAGTTCATCATTTGCTATTTGATGCTCTTGATGAGTTAGCACTTGTAATGACTAGTGCAAATCCCACGGGGGTACCAATGTATATTGATCCAATAATCATTATGTCTGAGCTAAAGGACGTTGCTGACTATTTCTTGATTCATAATCGAAGAATTCAGCAAAGAGCTGATGATTCCGTTCTCAAATTCGTTACTGAGAATAATCCAGTATTCATCCGACGAGCCAGAGGATATGTACCAGAGTCAATCGAACTTATCGGGGTGTCGCCTGAATTTAGCATCGTCAGTGTTGGACCTGAGAAGAAAGCTACTGCTGCAATATTGAAAGCAAGTAATGCCTATCTCAGTCAGCACATTGGAGATACTGATCAGGTTGAAAGCATCCATTTTCTTAGAGATGCAATTGACCACATGATACAATTAGTTGATGTCCGAACACCTGATGCAATAGCATGTGATTTACATCCAGAGTTTCTCAGTACAGAATTGGCAGAATTGCTTGCAGTTGAAAGAAACATCCCATTATTTCGAGTGCAGCATCATCATGCACACTTGGCATCCATCCTTGGAGACAGCCAACTAGAGGGTGATACAAGTATTGTTTGTATTACAGCAGATGGTTATGGCTATGGACCAGATGGGAATGCTTGGGGTGGAGACGTTCTTCTCGGGAATGCATTGGAATACAGAAGAGTAGGAGGATTAATACCAAGGGACTATCCGGGTGGAGATCTCACAGCGAAATTTCCTATTCGCGCTCTCATGGGAATTATGGGAAAAGACCTTGAGATCCAGCAAATTCTGCATTTGGATAATCATGCAAAGCTAGCCCCTGGAACGTATGCTAATCACCAGACACTCTCATTACTCCATGGTGCGCAAATTCGTGGCATAAATACGATGAATAGTACGAGTGCAGGAAGATTTCTTGACGCTGCTTCGTTTGTTCTTGGTATCTGCTCTGAGAACTCCTATGATGGTGAGTGTCCAATGAAATTGGAGTCCATGTCTTCTGGGTTTGGTCCAGATATTAAGCCGGTCTATATTAGTAGCCAAGGTATAATGAATCTTGATACAAGTGAGTCCTTGAAACAGTTGATGAATTACAAGAAACAAGGAGAGAATCAAAGAGATTTAGCATATTCAGTTCAATGGCATCTTGGTAATGCTCTGGCTGAGATTGCTTGTATTGCTGCAGAAGAAAACCAGATTGACTACGTGGGGTTTTCTGGCGGCGTTGCATTAAACCGCATAATCACGAAAGCAGTAGTCCAACATGTAACCTCAAGAGGACTACGTCCACTAATTCACAGACGAGTTCCACCTGGTGATGGAGGAGTGTCTCTAGGGCAACTGCTTGTTGCAGCTTGGAAGTATCAAATTACGTAGTGTAATACAATTACTACAGCAAGGAACTTGTCGCTTCAATACCAAGCTTCACAGCTTTTGTGTTGATGATTTCAAATTTCTTCGGGAACTCCTTTTGAACAATGTCAAGTGCAGTTTCTTCGGATATTGGTACAATACCTGTGGCAATGATTCCTCCAAGCATCACCATATTCAAAGATCGTGGGCTTCCAGCTTCGATAGCCAGTTTCATTGCAGCAATTTCTACAAACCGACCAGCGAATCCTTTTATTGTTTTGATAATTTTCTCGCGTTTTGGATATTTGGATTCACCCATTGATACTGCTACTGGATATTGGACATGTGAGCTCATTAGCACTAAACCATCACTTGCTACCAATTGAATTTCTCGAAGTGTTTCAAGTGGCTCAAAACCTACAAGCAAGTTCGCAGAACCAGCATCTATAATCGGACCATATGCGCTATCGCCGATTCGTACAGTACAGACAACATGTCCACCTCGTTGCGCCATTCCATGAATTTCCCCTACACGAACATTATGAGATTCTGAGAGAACTGTCTTAGCAAGTATCTCAGCTAGTGTCAGAACCCCTTGGCCTCCAACTCCCGAGATAGCAACATTAATTGTATTACTGTTATTACCAGTCATTTCATGGCTCCTCCTGCTTAATTGCGCCTTGCGGGCATACTGCCACACACGTCCCGCAGAGATTACAAAGTGTTTCATCAATTACAGCCTTCTCAGTTTCGGGATCTTGGTACATGGCAGGACATGAAAGACGATTCAGACAGCGCTTGCATGCCGTACAGAGTTCTTCATCAATGTAGTACTTCGGTGGGAACTCACCAGACTTTCTACGGTCATCTGCTGTAAGAAGAGCACATGGTTCTATCGAAACTAGTACAGCAGGTGCTTGGTTCTCTCTTACCCATTTCACCATCTCACGGACGTCAGCCACTAGATTTGCAATGGAATCAAAGGGATATACTTTCTTTACATATTCAACACCAAGACCTTTACATGCTTCAGCAATGTCCAGAGGTGGGACCTGTTCCTGCATACCAGTGACTCCTATTCCTGGATGTGGCTGGTGCCCAGTCATTGCTGTAGTTCGATTGTCAAGTACAACTAGACTAATTGGATGACGATTATATACTGCATTAGCTATTCCTGGCAATCCCGATGCAAAGAAAGTGCTATCACCAATGGTTGCTACGACGTCCTGATTAGTAACTCGAGCAATTCCACAAGCAGTAGTAATTGATGATCCCATGTCAAAGAGAATATCAGCTGTTTCTAATGGGGGTGCGATGCTTAAGGTATAACAACCAATATCAGATGGATAAATTGCCTTGCCTCGGGTCGCAGTTCGAATTGCATAATAGCTTGCTCTGTGAGGACATCCAGCGCATAAGAGTGGAGGACGAGGAGGTAGATCAGGTAGTTCCTTGCCTCGTTCGTCTATCTCTTTCCAGTTGATAGGTGTATTACAATTAATGACCCTGCTTAATGCTTCGATGACTATTCGAGGTGAATATTCGTATATTCGTGGAAAGTATCCTTGTTCCTTTCCAAGGATTTCTACACCAATTCTATTAACCTGAGCAATTCGTCGGGCATGTGTTTCTAAAAAGGGCTCCAGCTCTTCCACAATGACAACCTGCTCATGCCTTTGCATGAAACTAGCAATCATTTTCTCGGGTGCAGGATGGGTCAGACCAATCTTCAAAACCTCTGCTTGACAATCAAGAGAATGTAACGCTTCTAAGACATAATTGTAAGATACTCCACTTGTAATAATTCCAAGATTACCTTCGCCGTGTGTAAAATTCAACGGACTCTTTTCGGAGATTTCCATTGCCTTTCGAATTGTTTCTATTAGAATTGGATGCCGCTTTCGTGCCACAGCTGGAACTGGTACAAATCGGAATGGATCTTTCTCAAACTCTACTATGTCCGGTCGGTTTGGAATCTTGTCTAAAGTGACTGGTGCACGAGTATGGTTCACTCTAGTGGTAGTTCTAAGTATAACAGGAAGTTCAAGTTGCTCGGAGAGTTCATACGCTTGGATTACCATATCCTTGGCCTCGGCCGGATCGGCAGGTTCAATCATTGGCATGTTTCCCATGAGTGCGTAGTAACGACTATCATTTTCGTTTTGTGAGCTCCACATACTAGGGTCATCAGCAACAACAATGACCATTCCGGCTCTTACACCAACATAGGCTAATGAGAAGAAAGGATCTGCAGCAACATTTAGACCAGGACCTTTGCAAACCATCATAGACCTAACACCTGCTACCGCAGCAGCACCCGCTACTTCAAGAGCAACTTTCTCATTTGTACTGAACTCAAAGTAGAAGCTTGGAATATGGGGCGCCATGAACGTCAGATTGTTTCCTATCTCACTACTTGGAGTACCAGGATAAAGAGCCACAAGTCTGACTCCAGCCTCTAGTACGCCACGAGCAATTGCCTCGTTAGCAAGAAGAAGTAATTCCTTGCCTGGAGCATCTTCTAGTAATTCCTTCGGTTTTGTCAATCAGCTAGGCCTCCGATCAACTTACTGTGAAAGACATTTCGTCCCAAGAATATGCCTTCTATCAACCTTGTGGTATTGGAAAGAAGATTGCGTTGAAAGATTCACGCAATGCTGTAATACTGTTAATACAGTTTGGAACACGTGTTCGAGTTAGTATTATCAGGATCACACCCCTTGATTTCCATTCGAATTCATGAAAATGGTGTATGACAGCGGTATTACTAGAATAATATGAAAATGGAGATAAAGCTCAGCTGGTCAAACCTATATTTATACTTACCGATATCTATTCTTTCAAACAAGAAGCTAAAATTCTCTACTGGAAACGAAGGGGTCCCGTGGTACTTGGAACACGTGTTCCAACACAATTTAGAGCATTTCAATCTGGTAGAACCTCAAATACTCTTATTCTCATAATGTCTGAATACTCTTCGAAAAGAGAGTCAAAGGTAGATCTACATGACCCGGGAACAAGTATTGCTGAGTCTGCTACAGCTTCAGCACCAGGACATTGGTCAATCAACCCAGGCTTCTTCTTTTGTCTGACCCCGCTTCTTGTCTTCCAACTATAAACATAGCCATACAACTCTTTCGTAAAAGAAACTCGTCGAGCATTTGTCTGACGAGCTCTTCGACAATCATACAAGAAGATGAAACGTGCCAATTTTCTCAACCATAGACTTGGAACACCTGTTCCGATTTCAGTCTGAGTAATACAACTCTCCAATGGAAAGGTTAAAGCACAGGTTCCGTTCAACCCGCGAACACTCCTAGGTAGGAGTGACTATTAAGAGGAACTCTTCATGAATAACATTGGTCTTCGAAAAGAGGAGAAACCATTTGAAACACGTGTTGCCGTGGTTCCAATACATGTAAAGATTCTAGCAAAGAAACACAAAGTGAAGTTCATTCTGGAACCCAATGAACAACGTGCATTCACTTCCAAGGAATACGAATCAGCTGGCGCAAAGATTCAACCTCTGAAAGGGAGTGGAACACCTGTCGTACTAGGAATAAAAGAAATGCCAATAGATTTCTTTGAATCAGGAATTGTCTACATTTTCTTTAGCCATACAATCAAGGGTCAGAAATACAATATGCCAATGCTGCAACGGATTCTTGACGTCGGTGCTACACTTATAGATTATGAACGAGTTCTCGACAAGGATGGTAGGAGATTGATCTATTTTGGCAATTGGGCAGGAATGGCAGGAATATCAGACACATTTCGATCTTTTGGACAACGCCTTAAGAATCGAGGAATAAAACCCAATCCCTTTGCTGAAATGAAACCTACCCTCGAATGCAAGAATCTTCATGAACTTGAAGATGAATTTAGCAAATTGGGAGAGCGAATTAAGAAAGAGGGTTTAGCAGATTCTATGACCCCATTTGTTGTTGGATTTGCTGGCTATGGCAATGTTTCAAAAGGTGCACAAAGGATGTTCAATCTTCTCCCTCATAAAGAAGTAACTCCCGATATTCTTGCTGACTTGCCAAAAGATTCGCACTTAATCTACAAATGCGTGTTTAAAGAAGAGCATATGGTTGAACCCAAGGATAACAGGGCAGAATTCGATTTACAGGATTATTACAAGTATGGATCCGCTAAATACAAACCAATATTTCATCGATATGCTCCTCACCTAACAATAGTTTTGAATTGTATCTATTGGTCACCCAAATACCCACGACTGCTAACCAAGAATTTCATCAAAGAAAATTGGGGAGATGAAAATAGTAGATTACAGGCCATCGGAGATATATCATGCGACGTTGGGGGTGCAATCGAGTTCACACTTCAAACAACAAATCCAGGCAATCCAACATTCTCATACATAGTTTCTGAAGATCAGGCTAAAGTGGGAATAGACGGTGATGGTCCACTCATAATGGCAGTAGATAATCTCCCCTGTGAACTCCCTCGTGAATCTTCTACTTCCTTTAGCGAAACGCTTTTGGATTACATACCTGCGCTCGCAAAGGCAGACTTCACGGTTTCGTACGAAGAACTTGAGCTTCCAAAAGAACTCAAGGACGCAGTGATTGTCTACCAAGGCAAGCTCACACCAACTTATGAGTATCTGAAAATGTACCTGTAAAACAAGGAGAACTAAAAATGAAGAAAGTACTCTGTCTGGGGGCAGGTCTCGTTGCCCGTCCATTTGTACAGTATCTCGGTAATAACGGATTCCAAGTCCTAGTTGCTAGTCGAACCAAGAGCAAAGCGGACAATCTGATTAAAGGCTGCAAAAATGCAGAATCAGTTGCATTCAACATCGAAAGGGACAATGAGATCCTAGAAGAGCTAACTGCCAAGGTTGACTTGGTCTGTTCATTGCTTCCTTATACCTATCATGTAAAGGCCGCGAAAGTAGCTATCAAACATGGAAAACCCTTCTGTACTACTTCTTACATATCGGACGAAATGAAAGCCCTTGAGAATCAAGCTTTAGATGCTGATATTCTGCTTCTGAATGAATGCGGTGTTGATCCAGGAATTGATCACATGAGTGCACAGAAGATAATTGATGAAGTCCACAACAATGGCGGGAAGATTCGAAGCTTCACATCATTTACTGGCGGTCTCCCAGCACCAGATGCCAACAATAATCCGTTTGGCTACAAGCTATCCTGGAGCCCTCGAGGAGTTCTCCTAGCAGGCCGAAATGATGCACATTTCTTGCGTAATAGCAAGGAAGTGAAGATACCAGGAGCTGAACTATTCGATAATTATGAAATAATGGAAGTGCCTGGTATTGGCAAGTTTGAAGGGTACCCTAATAGAGATAGTATGTCATTCATAGAAATCTATGGAATCCCCGAAACCGAAACAATGCTTCGCGGCACATTCAGAAACCTAGGTTGGTGCAAAACTCTCAAGAAAATAGCCGACCTTGGTTTACTAGATTTGGATGAACGCAGCTTTGAAGGTATGACCTATTCCAATCTTATGCGAGATCTGGTTGATGATAAAGAAATTGATTTGACATCCGCTGTAACCAAGCAGGTTGGGCTCAATTCTGATAATACGATAATATCTCGACTCGAATGGTTAGGCCTTTTCAGTGAGCAAGAGATTCCCTCTAAGGCTACTACAAACTTAGATGCTCTCTGCAATCTCTTTGAGAGCAAGCTGCAATATGCTGAAGGCGAACGTGACATGATTGTCATGCATCACGAGTTCATTGCAGAATATCCTGATCGGAAAGAAAAGATAACTTCCACCATGATTGATTACGGGATCCCAAATGGTGACAGTTCCATGTCACGAACAGTGGCTTTGCCCGTTGCAATAGCAAGTAAAATGATTCTTGATGGAAAGATTACCCTGAAGGGAGTCCATCGTCCAGTCCTACCTGAACTTTACAAACCGATACTGAAAGAACTAGAAACTCTAGATATCAGTCTTGCTGAGCAAACAACTCAGCTATGAAGCAAAAGCAAACAAAGAGCAGAGTCCTCTTGCTCAAACGCTATCCAACCTGCATTGAGGCAAGAATCTCCTCTGCCCTCTCAGTTTCTTTTTGAACTTCAGCAATCTCAGTTTTCAGTCGGTATGTATAACCCGACCGGTTCCCGTGTCTTTCCAAATGGCCCTTGCCACTGTTCCACATTCTTGCCAAGTAGGTGGATGCAGTGCTTTTTGGCAAATCATCATTGAAAGTTGCCTGGTAGATTTCTGCAACATCAAGAGATGAAAACTTCCCATGCTTAAAGGAAGCGTAAATCACAATATGCATCTTCTCATAGCTACTCATTGACTCAAAACTAACATCCCCAAATTCCAGATCCACTGTTTCTTCAACCTTGGATGCAAAAGAGTAGCCTGTACTTGTTTCCAAAAAGACTTGAAATTTCTCGAACATCTCGTCTATGCTGCCGCCCTTCACCTGAAAACTAGACTCTTCTCCTTTTGACTCATCTTGAACTACAATCTTAAAATCAAAAGGGGAGTCAGTGAGTGCCAGAATCCTACGAAATCGCATTAACGCTTCATCAGGACTCACAAACTTACACTGGAAAATCTCTCGGAGACCGGGCCCTGAGTTATAGGTAAACTCATACACATAGTTGGTCCGTTCCTTATCAGTCAAGATTTTCACCTAGCAGTAATAACAAGAGCTTAGATGTTCTCAAGTCATTCACAGGTATCTAAACTTACTTGCCAAATAAGTGTGAGTATGTGAATTGACAATACCAAGATAACGGTGACATAATGTGTCAATACGCATTAGCGAGACATCTGCCTTACTTCTGCTGTGCTGGCAGCTTCTATATCCTCTAGAACCAAAAAACGGCTCTATTAGACCTTCTTTTCCAATTTAAAGCCTATTTTCCAATTGGTTAAGTATTCACTAAACTATACATCTTGTGAATAGCAAAGCGAATTATTCATATCTCTCATTACTCAGTTCCAGTGGAAACGGAGGGGTGTGTCTATTCACAGGGGGAAAAGAAGTTATGGGCTGAGTTTGTACTGTTTGGAGTAATTAGAACTCTCTTTTTTCCAGATAATTCACAAAAAGGGCGCCATTCACAACTAGTTCTTGTGAATTCTGTGTATGTGTCCAAAATCAATTGGCGCCGATTGAGGCAGCCTAACATTTTGAAATATCAGATCGGAACTAGATAGTCTGTAGTCTTCTCGCCCAGCACAATCTGCAAAAACATATCCTGTGTCCCTATATTATTCGCAGTTTCCAATCGTCCCCTAGCTTCGACTTGCATTCCTTTCTTCACATGTTCAGCAAATCTCCCCCGATAACTAGTCAGATAACGAAGATTACGCAAATCTTCACATTTGATTGTGTAATAACATGGTGTGAATATCGAATTCGAGTCATCTAGTATCAACCCTTTCACAACGCATTCTGTTTCTCCTCTGAATGCATAATCATTGTATTTCCAAGCAGCTTCGCTTGGATACTTAACAGCCCTAACAAACACCTCCCAATTTCGAAAAACCCCTTGGAATACCTTTCTTCTTTCAATTTCCCTCAGCTTGTGCAGTATCG
>JBHLND010000401.1:0-2757 GCA_048937485.1 Promethearchaeota archaeon | reverse complement strand
TAGTTGTAGCACAGGAACTCTTCGGAATTGCTGAAGATTCATTCCTGAGGAAGACGGTCACGTATATCACAGGAACCAAAGCAATTAGCGTGCCTGGACTCCCGAATCGGCGATATCGTTGAATAGAACGATTCGGTAACGTGCTTTGTTCTCCTTCAACTTCCGAATCGCTTCGTTCACCTGAGTCATGGGCATCAATTCCACCTTGGGCACGATGTTGTGTGCTTGTGCGAACGAGAGCATCTCCCGCATTGTGGCCCGATTGCCGAGGAAAGACCCGGTAATCGATAGTTGGTGCGCCACAAGGTCAGTCGGATTGAGCGCGACGTCTGGGAAGCCTAGAAGAACCAATTTCCCATTTTTCTTCAATATGCTCAGCATCGCCTCCCAGTTGATCTTGCCGTGGGCGGTGCATAGTAGCAGGTCAAAGCCGAACTCACTCTGGAGTAAGCTGGCTTCGTCGTCAGAAGATATGAAATGGTCTGCGCCAAAGGCGAGTGCCTGCTGTTTCTTCTTTGGAGACGAGGAAATTGCAGTGACTTCGTAGTCGAAAGCGCGAGCGAACTGTAATGCGAGATGGCCCAGGCCTCCCACGCCTATGATGCCAATTTTCGGGGAACGTTTCGTGGCGTACAATCTGAGTGGCGAGTAGACCGTGATCCCTGCACACATAAGAACCGCAGCTACCTCAGAGGGCATTGCGTCAGGCAAAGGGTAGACAAAGCGGCTATCCACAAGAATAGAGGATGAGAAGCCGCCATAAGGGTACCACGTCCCCGAACGAACTATGTCCATGCAGAGCTGCTCCTCGCCCTGAAGGCACCACTCGCACTGCATGCAAGACCTGCCCTGCCAGCCAATGCCAACCCGATCCCCTTCCTTTACGCCAGATGCCTCAGGACCCCCAGCTGACACGTACCCAACGATTTCGTGACCCGGTACAAAAGGATAGTGCGTTATTCCGTAGAAGTTATCGATGGCCTGGATGTCGGAATAGCACAGGCCGCAATGCGTGATCGACACCTCGACATCATGCTTGCCCAGTTTGGGCGGCTTGTAGGAGAATGGCTCAAGCGGCTGACCTGCTGATTTCGCTGCATATCCAGAAATGCTCGAAGAAGGCATTCACAGGACCACTCCTGTTCAGTGACTCGCATCTACTTTGATTACCAAGGATGCTGCTTAATGCTAATTGAACCAAGAATATTAGTATTCCGTACAGTATTGTGCACTGGCTGACAACTCTGAGCATTGTGCTGGAGAAGTTTCTATGTCATCATCGCAATACTTATAACCATATGTTGCTTATGGTGATAATGGTGATAAATATGACGCCCGACGAAATAGCGAACGATGATAATGAAGTACGAGAGCGAATGCGGAAGAGATTCCAAGAGATCGATGAACAACAACGCAAGAGAGAAGAAGCAGGCGCGGCCTGGGTTTTTGTTCTCTATATTGGTTTCCTGATTACCTTCATTGGAACATTCATGATGCTGATGTTCCTGGGAATTGTGCCGTTGACTCTTGAATTGATCATCTCTGCTGGAGTGATCCTCTTTGGTACCTTCTTCATGGCGATAGCATGCTTCCTCAGGAATTCCCCGAATATTGTCCTGCGTGAGATGTAACCTTGCATTGAGAAGAAGGTGATTATGTGACTGATGTTACGATAAGGGGCATAGACGATCAAGTCTATGCTCTGTTTTCAGCTGAAGCAAGAAGGCGGAGCGTTCCAATTGGAGAGCTGGTAACGCAGGTCATGCGCATCTTCCTTGAGGAAACTAGTGAGAAGGTGTTCAGGGTGGAGAACCTGGATGAACTGACCCTGACCAAGGATGAACTGGAGTCCGTCGGCGGACCAATTGCATTCGGCGGTGTCAAGACTCTTACCATCAGCAATGATGTTGATTGGGAATTGTTTGACAAATATGTAGATGAGATTCGGAAGTCCAAGACAGTGATTATCCCTAATTCCTTGACGAAACTGCAGGTTCTGACAAAGTGCAGAGATGTGGACAAGATTGTCAAGAGTTAGTAGCCAGCTGGACATTTCGAACATGAGAGAGGTACCTCCTCTCTCCCGCCCTCTTTCTATCCTACAAACAGACTGATTAATCGGATTTGCTGTCCGATTTCTTATGAAACTGAAAGGGATGGATAAGCTCCGAGAGAAGCTTCCGGATTATCCAAGAAGGAGAATTCTCATTCTACCATTGCGAGCTTTTGTAGTTGCGGTGCTTGCGTACCTTTTCCTTGTTTTCCTTGATATTCTGCCGCGTTTGTTTCCTGAAATCCTCATTCTGTTCATACTTGAACCGGTGATGCCTCTACTGGGCAGCCTGTCAGTTGTGGCTATTGCATCGTGGCTGCTTTCAAACCTCTGGAGTAGGAGGGATTACATGAAGTCAGAGTTTGGCGACCTTTCATATCAAATGATGATCCCAAGCGGCTTGACGGGAATTGCTCTTGTCATTCCAACAGCCTTGCATGTGTATACCTCAGTTCGCTCGCTGCCCCCACGCGCCCCAGTCAACGACTTGACAACCCAGTTTTCAAAATCACTTCTCTCACTTCTAGGAGTGGCTACGGAGCCTGATGTAGGCGTTCGATTGGTCCTTTCCGGAATGTTCCTATTACTGGCATTACTCGTTGTTCGTAGCTCAGTGCTAACATTCGGCGTCGATTATATGACAGTGGTGTATCTGTATTTTCCAGAAGAATCAGAGTTGCAGGAACATGAAATCTATTCGATCT
>JBHLND010000400.1:0-2762 GCA_048937485.1 Promethearchaeota archaeon | reverse complement strand
AGCAGTGGAATCTGGAGAGCCAGGACCAGAGGAAGTCTGGCATGATTTGATGGAGTGATGAAAATGGTCACAACAAAAGAACTACCACTCAAGGAGTATGTGCTCAAAGGCAATGCGGCTTGTGCAGGTTGCCAAGATATGGTGGCGCTTCGCCATGCTCACAAAGCACTTGAGGGCGATGTAATTCAGGTTGTCCCTGCATGTTGCACGAGCGTTGTTCAGTCACTCTGGCCAAAGAGCGGACTAGGAATCCCAGTTCTTAACACTGCTTTCATGGCTGCAGCCGCAACTGCATCAGGAGTGAAGGCTGCTCTAAAGGTGAAGGGGAACGACCACACCCAAGTCATGGTCTGGGCTGGTGATGGCGGTACGTTTGATATTGGTATTCAAGCCCTAAGCGGAGCCTTTGAGCGGAGAACCGATTTTCTCTATATATGCTACAACAATCAGGTCTACAGCAACACTGGTACTCAGAGATCTGGGGCAACTCCATTGCATGCGCAAACAACAACCACCTGGTACGGTAAGACGGAACCAGAGAAAATGCTGGACTTAATTGTCGCAGCCCACGAGCCTGTGTATCAATTCACTGCCAACTCATCATATCCTCTAGACCTCTACGAAAAGATCAAGAAAGCCAAGGAGTTTAAAGGTCCCAAGTTTGGGCATATTTTCCTTCCCTGTCCTCAGGCTTGGAACTATCCTGTGGAAAAAGGCGTTGAGATAGGAAAACTGGCTGTTGAAACCGGGTATTGGATAATGTGGGAGCGTATTGGAGATGAATTCATTCTCGGGAAGTACAGCAAGCGCTTCCAAGATCCCGAGAAGCGAAAGCCAATCGAGGAGTTTCTCAAGATGCAGGGACGATTCTCCCGTCTATTCAAGCCAAAAAGGGACGAGAAGAAGATACAGGAATTGCAGGACTTCGTGCAGCATCGATGGGATCTTATAATGAAGACATTCACTTAGGGGCATCAATACCTAGGATTAGTCAGTCAGTCCTCAAGCGCCCGAAAAAGAGAGTTCCTGAGATGCGGCCATCTGGATGTTTCTTGTTCTCTCGAATATGCCCCTCACGTACAAATCCACATCTCTCTGCAACGCGGATGCTTCTTAGATTTGTATCATCACACTCGATACTAATCCTGTGCGCGTTGAGTTCCAAGAATAGCACCTCTACAACTTCCTGTACAGCTTCAGTGACATACCCCTTTCCTTCTTGTTCAACATCAACTATGTAGCCAATATTATATTCCGGAACTTCTTTGTTGACGAGTCCAATGTAAACTTGCCCGAGGAACATACCCGAATCTCTAGAGAATATGCCAACAAAGAAGTGCTCCCCGTCTTCCCATTCAGCTGCAATGCTTCTAATGAGGCTCTCAGCGTCATCAATGTCATTGATTGTTAGGATTGGGTTTTCAGCCTCATACTCCACTAGGTGATTTCTATTCCTAATACTAGCCGAAAGAAGCTGCTCAGAATCGGTCTCTGCATATTTGCGCAAGACGAGTCTATGCGTGGTTAAATGTGAGGGGAAAGCAATGGGCTGACTGTTCATGCTCTTCATGTTGCAGACTGGCAAAAATGTCCTCTTCTTAAGGCAGTCGAAAACATTAGTGGCTGGTATCCTGAATAAAACGTGAATTTACGAGGTGAACTTCCACTCGTTTCTACCCCATTGCGGAATTATGAAACACACTGACATGAAAGTAGGGCATACGAATATTGCTCGTGATAGCCAGAGGGGAGATTCTACTCCTATAGCTTGACCCACTTTGTCTGATAGTAGACTCCCGCTATGATGACCACTGCAGCCACGCCGCCCCCTGCCAGAGCAATTGGCACAACAGGCATGTCGTAGATATGAGGGTCTGTTCCTCTATAGTATTCCTCAAGATTATTCGCCCCATCACCATCGGGATCTTCGGCCGAATCATCAGAGGTTGGGTTTAGGCCATTTGTCCATTCCCAGTAATCGTCCATCAGGTCCGAGTCGCTGTCCTCCGAAACTGGAGATGTGCCTAAGATGACCTCCTGAAGATTGCTTATCTGATCACCATCTGCGTCTTCAGCTGAATCATTCACAAGTGGATTAAGTCCATAATATACCTCAACAGCGTCGTTCATGGAATCATGATCGGTATCACTATCTGTGGGATTTGTTCCTGCATTGAACTCATCAAGATTGGTGAGTCCGTCCATGTCGAGGTCGCCATTAGCGTCATTGACTAGAGGATTCAACCCGTATTGATATTCCCACCCGTCCGGAAGCAAGTCTGAATCAGTATCAGGGTCTTCAGGGTCAGTTCCCAGAATTAGCTCCAAACCGTCGCTCAATGTATCAAGGTCTGTATCTCCCTCAAAGTAGCTATCATCGAACCAGAACTGCTCTGAGTCCGGAATGCCGTCGCCATTTACATCACTGTCATAAGCGACTTCAATAGTATGGTCCATCGTTGGGTACCCAAGATTCTCGATTTCCAGAGTGTAGAGCCCATCGTCAACAAGATTGACATCAAACATCTCTTCTCTGGAAAAGGTTGGACCGTCGAAAGTGTCAGTTACAACAATATGCCCGCTGTCATCATAGAGCGTGGCTTGGATGTCCTCGGACCAGGTTCCATCTACTGTGAATCGGGTTTCATCACTTATTGCGAAGTAGTATATCGATGGTGCAGAGCTGGAAGTGCTGCCTACATATCTGAGCTGCATTGATTCACCATAGGTCCGGGACATTGTAAATGCCATGCTTGCCCCTA
>JBHLND010000399.1:0-2768 GCA_048937485.1 Promethearchaeota archaeon | reverse complement strand
GTCATTTCCTTTCAACCTTGTTTTCTTTGTGGGCTATTCGAACATTAGGTTGGCTGGAGGTGCGCGACATGAAAATCGCCAACCCAGGCCTGACGAAATGGAAAGAATGAAACAGCATGTTGGCGAGGCAATGAAAGCAGGTGCTTTTGGAATGAGCACCGGATTAATCTACTCTCCCCAAGCATATGCGGAAACTGAGGAGCTCATCGAGCTTGCGAAAGTTGTTGGAGAGTGGAACGGATTGTATTTCTCCCACATTCGAGGCGAGGGAGAAACTGTCTTGGATGCAATTCGAGAACTGATTCGGATTGTGGAAGAATCTGGGTGTAGAGGAGGGCATATAGCTCATCACAAGATAGCCGACAGGGTTCACTGGGGACTGAGCACGGAAACCCTAGAAATGATTCGCGAAGCAAACGAACGTGGATTGAGTATCACTTTTGATCAGTACCCCTATAGCAGATCAATGTCTTCTCTCATGACAGCTCTGCCGCCTTGGGCACTTGAAGGAGGCACAGAGAAGATACTCACAAGATTGAGAGATCCAAAGCTGAGGGAAGAAATCAAGAGAGACATTCTTGAAGACAACAAGCGTGATACTCCTGGATGGGAGAATTGGGTCAAGATTGATGGCTTCGAGAACATGTATGTGATTGGCATTCATCATGAAAAGTGGAGAAGCATTAGAGGATTAAGCATTCCTGAAATAACACAGAGGATGGGGATTGAAGATAAATGGGAAACTCTGTTTAATATCCTCATAGACGAGGAGTGCGGCGTTTCTGTGACAGCCGAAAGCATGGGAGAAGAGGACATAAGACGCATTATGAAAAGCGAGCATCAGATGTTTGGGACTGATGGCGGTGCCGTTCCCATTGATCCTAATTACAGAATGGTCCATCCAAGATATTATGGAACCTATCCACGAATACTTGGCAAGTATGTTAGAGAAGAGGGAGTTCTAATGCTGGAGAAGGCAATTGAAAAAATGACCTCTCTTCCTGCATGGAGATTAGGTCTTGAGAACAGAGGACATATTGCACCCGGATATTGGGCAGATATTGTAGTCTTTGATCCAGACACAATAATCGACAAGGCAACATACGAAGAGCCGCATCAGGCTCCGGAGGGAATTTTGCACGTTATCGTAAATGGGGAGCTAGTTGTCAAAGACGGGGTTCAGCTGGATGTATATCCAGGTCAAATCCTGCGGCCAGAAGCCACTCGGAAGCACCGAGCTTAGGTTACTTCTAGGGGACAGCTTCGTATATCGCCATGTTTTTCCACAGTGATGGCTTATTTGAGGCTCTTGATGAGTTCAATGATAGCGTACAGAATCGCAAACTGTTACCTGATGCATATTATGATTCACTTGTTGAGATGATATGCGCAAAGCAGTTGCATTCGGGGGAGCTACGTGGAACATTTGATCCCGGGCAGAAGAGGCTCAGAGAAGGAATCTTTCTCTACACAGGTGAAAGAGTTAGAACCAAATTAGCCACCAGAAGCATTGTCAGCTTGGAGGCAGGTCGAGCTCTTGCAGTGGCAGAATCCCTGAACGCTTCAGCGAGATCCGCATTGGCCAACCTTAACACATGGTTGGAGAATCAATGCTTCCATGACTTCTGCGGGAGTGGTGAGTGCAGATACTCCACTATTGCATTTCTTAGATACTCCGCATCAGGTGCAATGAAAATGGGCAGGGGTGAGATTGATTCAATCATTGAATCTTTGAAGACATATAGAGACGGAAAAGGAAGATGGAATGGATTTCCCTTCTACTATACATTACTCACCTTGTCAGAACTCGATACTCCAGCAGCTGGCGTTGAGCTTGAGTATGCAAGGCCTGCCTGTGAGAGGGCATTGAAGCTGACTGATGCAACAGATCTCTTCTCCTCTCGGAGAAAAGCGATCCTTCAGAAGCTTCTTCAAAGACCAGCTGCCAATCCGGATTTTCAGTTGACTTTGAGAGACCTGTGGGTTGTATAGCCTTCATTCACGACAGAGGAAATCCATGCACATAGGATTTATACAAGCAAACCCTTCGCGATAGGAATACGGAGGTAGTAGCTTGCCAGGAAATAAGGGTCAAATTACCGGAAGATTATGGATTCTCTTTTTCCTGATTATGATGATCTTCATTGAAGCATACGTGATAGGCAGGTATTGGCTTTCAGTCTTTGGCAGTCAAGATGTACCTATTACAGGATTGCCTGCAACACTGAATTACATCATCCTTTGGCTCGCATGGCCTCTGATTGGAGGAGTAATTGCTACAACAGTATTCCCCAGAATTCTCGCCCCTGTGTATCTGCGTTTGAAGGGGGGATTATGGAGGACTTACAAGAATGCATACTTGGAACTTGACCCTCCGCCCTTGACACCAATGAGGTTGGCGAAGCAGTTCATTCTCATGGCGCTACTCACAATGGGTCTTACATCGGTGGTCGTGTCCTACATCAATCCGCAACCATTCTTCGTCCCTAGCCTCTACAATCAGGTGATTGCAGCTGGTTTGAATCCAAGTATTCACCTGGTGTTTGTTGCAAGTGTAGCGGGGATAGTTGTCCCCATATCAGTTGGACTATGGTCAGTGAGCTGGTCGCTTCGAAACGCTTCACTTGTGCACCACAAATTTCCAGAGCCTTCCTCCGGGGAACTCTATGAGGTCGAACCAATCCACCTTAAGTATGAATCATTGCTCAAGGGGTATGCAGGGTTCTCATCACTGCTCTTCATAATGGTGCTCTTCTTTTCACAGGGTA
>JBHLND010000398.1:0-2771 GCA_048937485.1 Promethearchaeota archaeon | reverse complement strand
CCAGCCTTCCACCTACATTGATGGCAGAGGTAGCCACAACCTTTCCCTCGATACAGACAGCTATGTTGGAAGAGCCTCCACCGATATCGACATTCATCACAGTAGTTCCTGCGAATGCTGACCTCGCAACGGCACCGGACCCATGGGCTGCAAGAACTGATTCAAAATTGGGTCCAGCAGTTGCCGCGACGAACTTGCCAGTTTCTCCTGCTATGGCTCTTACGATCTCCTCAGCATTCTCCTTTTTGGCGCTCTCTCCAGTTATGATAACAGCACCTGTGTCGATATCCTCCAATCGAACTCCAGCCGCTCTATAGTCTGCGATAATGAGGTCCCTCAATGCCGTGAAATTAATGGTAGTTGGGTTGAGAAATGGGGTCAAATGAATTGGCCCTGAATGAATGACTTTTCTCTCGGTGATTTGGAATTTCTCGCTTCCGCTCCTGGGGTCTTTCTCGAGTAGGATTGAGCTAAAAACAACATGAGAAGTGGATGTGCCAATGTCAACGCCAACACTTGTTAGCCGTTTTGAATGAGTCGATAGTCGCATTGTTGCTTAGCCAGCCTTGTTCTTCGGACCTAGGCAAATCACCTTTAGCCTTTTTCATTGAAACATCTGGATTCGAGTGTCTTATATCTCAGAAGCATATTGCTACATAGACCAATCATGGACGTAGTTGATGCTATTAGAAACCGAAGAAGCTATCGTGGATACTTGGACAAGGAAGTTGAGGACGAGAAGATTAAGGCTATTCTCGAGGCTGGTAGATGGGCACCCTCGGCATCCAACAAGCAGCCCTGGCACTTCATTGTTGTCCGCAGCAAGGAAACGCGCGAAAAGCTTGCCGCTGCTCACAACTACGGGAGGTTTATGGCACAATCCCCTGTTGTCGTTGTTGTCTTGGGAAACCCCGTCGTCCACCCGAAGTATCACTTGGCTGATCCGCACAACGCTGTCCAGAACATGCTTCTGGCGGCTTACGCCAAAGGGCTTGGCTCTTGCTGGATGGGAGTTCGAGATACCGACATTGAACCCATTTTCAGACAGCTCCTTGGTATCCCTGAGGAACTCAGGGTTGTATGTTGCGTGTCATTTGGCTATAGCGACCTGACACCAACAAAAGATCGAAAACCTCTGGATGAACTCGTTTCTTGGGAACGATATAAGCAAGCTTAATTCAATCAAATTGGTGACAACTGAATGTCCGGAGAGAGGAACCTTGGGAGATTGCTCTCTGAAATGAAGCCAGTTCTGTGTGGCGATGAATTCGTATACTGCAGTATCGATGCCGCGGACCTCATCCAAGTGGATGAGTCACCCATCATGATGTTCAAAGAGGAAGAGGGAACAACTCTCATCTTAAGAAAATCGGTTGCTGACAGAATGTCGATTGAGTACAATTCCATCTGGTCAATGATTACACTCTCCGTTCACTCAGACCTGGAGGCTGTGGGATTCCTTGCAGAAGTGTCAAAGCATCTTGCGATGGCAGGGATCAGTGTAAATGTTGTATCAGCTTACTACCATGACCATCTGCTTGTTCCGGCTGAAAAGGCTCAGAGTGCAATGGATATTTTGCAGAAGTTCTCGCAGGAATTCAACGAACCCTAAATGGAGATGACCACATCTTTGGACCTTTTTCCAGTCATGTAGTCTATATCAATGCGGCCAATATGCACCCTCTTGAGTGACTTCTCATTGACCTGCTCATTGATTACCGTTGCAGGATCTTCCTCCAAATTATGAATCATGACTTTCAGGGCATGCTCTTTCTCCTCGAGGTCATCAACAAATGTGACCTTGCCTTGAAATTGAGTAGTCGCATAAAGGTGGTCGCATGCGCCCTGAACGTATCCTAGATCTACAAGAGCTTGCCCCCATACCAGATTATTCTTTGTCAGTATATCGATCTTCTTCCCTTCTTTTGCGCAGTGGAAGTAAATGCTATACTTTTCACGATCGTATCCATGACTAAGGGTCACCAAGTACGGACCCTCGTCTTCGCTATACATCGCCAGTGTGATGTATTCTGCCCTGCAAATGATATCTATCATCTCGTCTTTTTCTAGAATGGCTTTCTCCTTTCTTCTAACGGTCCGCACCAACTTCATCACCAGCGACTTCTCTTCTCTGGTTTCGTAGCACACTAAAAGCTTTGCAGGGAAAGGCAAGATTCTTCAATTTCTCCAAGGTCTACTCATGCATGGTAACTCTGAAAGACATCAAAGAAGCCCACAATCGAATCAAAGAGGCCATTGTTCATACTCCGGTTATGACATCCAATACTCTGGACAAGCTAACGGATTGCTGGGTGTATCTAAAATGCGAGAATTATCAAAAGGTTGGAGCCTTCAAATTCCGCGGGGCATTCAATGCCGTTTCTTTACTCTCGAAGGAGCAGAAGGAAAGAGGAGTTATTGCTCACTCTTCAGGGAACCATGCTCAGGCTCTTTCACTGGCAGCATCCATTCAGGGTATTCACTGTACTATTGTAATGCCATCAAATTCGCCTGCCGTTAAGGTACAAGCCACGAAGGGATATGGCGCGGAGGTTGTCTTCTGCGAGCCGACCCTCGCATCGAGAGAATCAACAGCGAATGAGCTGATTAATCGACATGGCTACACGTTGGTCCATCCCTATGACAACGAAACTGTAATTTCTGGAGCTGGAACGGCTGCTCTTGAATTGATAGCGGAGGTAGGCGAGCTAGACTATATGCTTGCACCTGTTGGTGGCGGGGGATTGCTCAGCGGGACGTCCATTGCTACA
>JBHLND010000397.1:0-2771 GCA_048937485.1 Promethearchaeota archaeon | reverse complement strand
CTGCACTTCAGGGAAGTCTGTAATGAAACGTAGTCCTAGAAAGGTGATGACTAATGCCAATACAGCCTGAAGCTGAAAGACCCATGGCCTTCCAAAGACAGCAGCAAGGATGCTTCCAGGGATTAGTGCGGCTGTAGATACGATCTGCATAATCATGCCCATGCGTCCCCAGAACATTCCGTATTGCTTCCGGTCTGAATCACCAGGCATTGCTACACGATAGTTGTTGTCAAACCATGTATTGAAGGCTCCACTATTCTGTGAGTTGCCCAATCCTTGAATGACATAGATGGCAATGAGGAAAGAGAAAGACGTTGTGCTTGTGACCATCGAAACCATCCAGAATGATATGGCGTAGCAAATTGTAGCCGATGCAATGATGTAACGTTGGCCGATCCAATCACCAATAGCTCCTGTTGGATAATCCAGAACAAGCTGAATGGCCATTTGGATTACAATCAAAGTTCCAACAAGTGGAAGTCCCTGAATGTAATCGCCCCCACCAAGGGCTTCTGCTACGAAAATCATGTAGAACGTGGTGGACATTACGAAGGTGAAGTTTGCAATAGGACCCAAAAACATGAGAATCCTTGCCAAACGCAGAACCTTATCATTCGCATCTGGAAGTCCAATAGCAGATGCTATTCTACTCATTAGAAAGACCTCCAGAAGTGTTGGCGATATCGCAGAGGATATCGCTTGTTAAAATACATTCATAGTACCCAAGGAAACCATAGGTTCCAGGAACGGGAGTGCTCGCTGTCATTACATTAGCCTCGTAAATGGTGAGCGGTTCTCCTAAGTCTAACCCACGAGAACCGCTCGGGAGATTTGAGATTTGTCCGATCTCTCGCCGTTAGAACCTGCATCGAGTTGTTCTTTCCCTGGGCAGCGAGAGGATGCGAACCATAAGAGTGACCAGTTTCATAGGAGATAGAGAGTCTGTGAATTGGCCGATCCGTTTTGCTCTGCTGCCCTGCAGCATCTCGAGGGCGTACATAGCCTTCAACTGCTGCGTGGGATTTCTCACAACTCATGCTGGCATAACCATGATTGTAAGAGGTGGCCACTGGATATGCTTCTAGTGGGCAAGTGTGACCAGTCATGTGACCACTTGATGACCGGTTGGGAGAGCCATCAGATGTAACTGATCTCATTGGGTTGACTGCCAATTTCTTTGCCTCGGTCTTCCAGCCTGGCTCGAAGATATCCAGCAGGACCACACTCACTGCTCTAGCAGCAAATGTATATAAAGGTTTGTTTTCCAAACCATTTGTGCTACAAATTGTTTTTGGCGCAAATTTGTCCACTATAAATAATTGTCTGTGCGCGCCGTTCATTCGAAGCACCAAACCCGGAATTGATTACCTGCTAAAGTAGCAACGGGCAATTGCCCGGGTTGAAATTGGCCGGCTTGATTTCGGATGTCCGTTCTTCTTGCTAATCGCCATCAAGATTACCTCCGATACAAATAGGCATGAGTCAACGCCTTGGTAGACTGGGTGCGAATTGTTCCATACTTCAGATGTTCGGATTTTCGTGAGTTAGTTGCTAGAGCCATGATATTTCACAAGAAATACAGCTTGCTTTTGGTATATATAGCGGAGCCACAAAATAGGGTCACTCAATAGGGTCACAATATGTGACTATTCCGAGCCAATCGAAGCTAGTATATACTCTGTTGGTATCATGCCGACAACCTAGCTACGGGGGTTTTCTGGCTTTTTCATATGGCTGTTAATCTGTGAAGTAAGAAATGAAACAATATCAACGACGGGGAAAGGCCAGACATATTCGAATTTGACATGAGTGAAGCATGCACGAGCAAGTTCAATCGCTTCCGGAATATCATGTTCAGAATGTTCTCCCCCAGGAGTCATCATTGGTGTCACAACTAGTACTCTATCAGCCCCATTGCTAACTGCAAGCTCAAGTGCCTCACTTATGCTCGGGCCGCAAAATTCGTTGTAGCCTACAACCACTTTCAACCCCGTTGCAGCTTGCAGTGCTTCTGCAAGCTTGTTTGAAGAAGCCCAAAAGGGATCGTTCTCAGGAGTACGTGGCCATGCACGCATTTTCTTATCCAATTGGCCGAATCTGCTCTTCATTTCTGCTGACACTTGGGCTCCAGATTTTTCCAAGGCTCTGTGAAGCCTCACTAGCTCCATAACCTCATTTTCAGGGAAATCCAAGGGAGGCATACCATGCATTGCCAGTACTACATTCGTCATCATGAATTATCATCTCGATTGATTGGTAATGGCTGCAAAACCGAATGCCTCGGATTGGGTCGCAGATTCTCCTTGAAACGCATCTTGATTGCCAAGATGATGAGTGCAAGCGCGAGGACCTCAATGAGTCCTGCAACAAAAAATGCCGTAATGAAATCTGAAACCAGCATAAGGGAACCAAACACCAACGGTCCCAATGTGACCCCGAAGTTTCCAGAGAAGTTGAACAAGCCCATTGCCATAGCCGAGTCTTCTGGCTTGGAAACATCGCCAACTAAGGCCAATGCAGATGGAGCTGTAATACCTGAAAAGGCGCCCAGAAGAACAAGGCCCATCAACATAGGGAAGAATCCGGAAGCACCAATGAGCCCGAGCGCCGCAAGTACTATTCCATAAGGAAGACTGCCTGCAATGAGAATTGGGTATCGGCCATACTTGTCAGAAAGTCGGCCCATCGGGTACTGAAGAATAATGAAAGGGATTGCGAATATTGCCAGGGCCATTCCTCTGTAGGACTCCGAAAGAAAAAGGACTTCTGTG
>JBHLND010000396.1:0-2773 GCA_048937485.1 Promethearchaeota archaeon | reverse complement strand
AATAGAGCCTGTTACACTATCACCCGGTGTAGGGTATATCACAATCGACACAACTCAGTTCTCTGAAGGCCTTCATGATTTCATAATCATCGCTACAGCACCGAATGGATACAGGTTCAAATGGTCAATCATTCTTGAGGTTGATAACCATGGTATTCCTGAGGTGAGTTTTGTTGCACCTCGGGATGATATTGTGGTTGGATTGGCACAATTCACTATTGAGATTGAGAGCACTTGGGACCGAGTCAATATCACGGTATATATTGATGATGAAGTCGTTCCAGGACTAAATGGAACGACCATTGATGTAGGGGAATACTCCTTTACAATTGACACCAATGCCTATACGAAATGGGAACACACAGTGAGAATTGTTGTTGTGACATTTGAAGGGGAAACCGCAGAAATTGAAGGCACCTATGGATTTGCAAACTTCAAGCTTGAGGAAGTTGTAAGCCTAGCAATCATCTTTGTTGTTGCTTTTGCATTTCCGATTAGTCGGTGGAGAAAAGGACTGCCACTCCTACCCACCATAATTGCTGATGTGCTGTTCGCAGTTGTAGTGGCAGGAATATTCATTGTGGTGGGCATAAACACGCTACCACTAATACTATGGCACATCAACATCGCGAGTATCTGGGCCATTGGAGGTGCATTCATCGTTACCAATTGGATTGTTCCCCTGGCAATAGAGGCGGAAGCATCATAGAAACTATGCAAGTCTAGTAACTGGAAAATTCCGGTCCATTTCAGTGGTCCAATTGCAGATTTTCATGTACCAGGGCAGTCTATCCTGGGGAACCAGTGAGTATACTGAGTCTGCGTTGATTTTCGCGGCGGCTCTGGAAGTTCTCGCAACCACCAAATCCGAATAAGCTTCGCCGCTCTTCGTGACATCGGCAGCAAATCTAGCAGTCCTGTCGTTCTCAAGAACAACAGCTCCAACTCCAACTAGTGTTTCATCTTGTAGATACTCCATGATAGTCCCGGGTTTTCCAATTGTCACAATCTCACGAACAATTTCAGCCAGCAATCCGGGGTATGCGAAATTCGAAAATCGCAATGTCTTTGGCAAGGTCTTTGCACCTCGGACTACCGACGTAATGATTTTCTTGGTTCCATGTGGAGGAATCTTTGACGGCTTGTTCTGTATCCTCATGACCCAGTATCTCTTATGGTAATCAATCTTCATCCAGTAATTATACGCCTCGGGAGGAGTGGTCGCTACAATTCTTCCGACCCTTCTCCCACGAAGAACCTCTTCTGCGGCGCGTGTGAGCTTAGTACCATAGCCTTTCTTCTGATGCCTAACATCCACTCCAAGGCTTCGAATAATACCAATCCGTCCTGCAATTGGATTCTTCTCAAGCCGAAAGAGGATCTCACCAACCACCTTACCCCTTTGCTCTGCCACAAGCCAGCCCCATTTCTTGAAACAAACGCCTCGATGCTCAGCTTTAATCTGTTCAACAGTGGTGAAGCCTTCGGACCATCGTGTGCCCATATAGACTTCCAAAAGGTCTTTGCAATCCTTCATCATGCCTTGCCTAATTTTGACCATACGAGACCGTCCAAGAGCTTTTGTTCCTAGTCAGGTGCAGATTAGATAAGGATGTGTATGACATGCTTTGACGCTAAAGCAAGCTGCAAATCTTCTTTGCAGTCTTTGCCAAAAAGGAAGCACTTGTTCCAAAGATGTAGAGTATTGGCTCGATGCCAATGCCACTAGGAATTTGAAAAGCTGCCTTGGAGTAGTCCCTGCTTTTCTGTCCAAGCTCAGCTTCAATCGCCCTTGAGATACTTGTCGCATCGCTGCCCGTTTCTCTGATTCGAAAGAGTCTTCCCTTGAAGCCGCTTCTTAGAGTGGCTTGTACGACGTCCTCGGCTCCGCTGATGCACAGGCATGACTTGAATTCAGGCCATATTCCTTTTGCCCAAAGAAGCAGGCTCGCGGTATGCTGCGAGGCTCCGAATTGAGGTGCAGCGGCAGCTCGAGCTTTGCCTCCAACCAATGTTATGCGTCCCGGAACACTGGCAATGTCAGAAATGCTTCCAGCCTCATCACCGCACATAACCAAATTGGCTCGAACCTGAGGCATCACTTTATCAAAGCCATCAATGTCAGATAGGATACTCAGCGCATCATCCATGTCTTGAAGTATAAAGGCTCGTGTGGAAAAAGATTGATGAGCACCTCCCAACAGACTATTGCAGATTCGGCACTTTGCCTTACCCAAGGCAGGTACTTGCTCTTTATGTAAATCGCATATTCCTGCACCAATTCTAGAAACCATACAAGCAGAGCAAATCTCCTTGACGAGCACATCTGGCCCTGGAGAGTCATCAATCATCATATTGCACATTCTAGTTGCCAGTGAATCAACCTCATTGACCAAAGCCGAGGTTTCTAGAGACTGTTTGAGGTATTTGCTCACTGCAGCTTGGGTTATACTCATTCTATTGGCTATTTCATTCTGAGATAGACCTGCCAAATTCAGCTTCTTTGCCAGTGATGCGCGCAGCACAGGCAGATACTCACGTTGAACAAGCTCACATGGTGGACGCATATTCTAGCACCCTTGGGAAACTATATATCAAGGTTCCATCCTATAACTTTGTTGTATAACTTAGATATAAGGATGGTTGTGTCTGCGATGTCAGAGTATCCTGAAAGGAGAGACCCAAAACTCATTGTTGCTGCAGTGGCGGTGGTAGTTGTCATCGCAATTGCTTCAATCGCGATTATCTCATACCGCCCTCCAAGTGAAAAGAT
>JBHLND010000395.1:498-2774 GCA_048937485.1 Promethearchaeota archaeon | reverse complement strand
TATAAATACAATGGTTAACGTGAAATGTCAACAATATGTTTTGTGAGGAATAAACATGCCTAAGATGGAAATCACTGATGTGGCAGAGAATCTAGTACTCATGAGAGTAACGGATAGCTCTTTCAATCAAGGAAATGTGGTCTGCATTGCCTTGGATGAAGGACTTGTGTTTGTGGATACTGGTCAGACTAAGGCTCGTACTGCGAAGTTCAGGTCCCAAATGGAGAAACGATTCGGGAAATCCGCCCAGTTTACGCTATTAACGCACACACATTGGGACCATATCCTTGGAATGGATGCTTTTGCGGATGTCCCAATCATCACAACTCAACAAGGAGTGGCATCCATGAAGAAGCAGCTTGAAGAGGATTTGTCCGCAGAAGGTCGGAAGAAGGTGATTGAGCAGAGCAAGGGGTTTCTTGCTGAGAGAGGCGTTGAACCTTCTGAAGAACAGAATGAGTGGTTCAGTAGCTTAATGGAAACCAAGGTATCAGTCCCAGATATTGGTGTAAAAGACACAATATCTTTTGGCACGATGGACCGGAGTTATCACTATCATCTCGTTGGGGGCCACTCTGAATGTTCTGCGACAGTGTTCTGTGAATCTGAAAGAATCTTGATAACCGGTGACAATTTGGTTGTGGAACACGCGGCCAATTCACCATGCATGCTTGCAGGATTCAATGAAGCGGCTATTGACATCCTCAAATCATTTGAGCAAATGGACGTGGAGAAATATATTCCCGGTCATGGCCCCATTGTCGAGAATGATTACCTAGCAAAATCGCGTGAATGGTTTACGGAAATGTTCGCTTCCCTGAAGAAGCTAAAGCTCAAGGAAATGAAACCCGAGGATGCAATTGCTGATCCAACATTACCGGCCTTCTTCGAAGAGGCAGTTCCAAGACAATGGGAAAACATACTTACTCATTGGTACAACAACGTATAGAATCGCAATACGGGACATTGGGTTTCAAATCGGACCCATAATCCCGTGTTTCTTTCTGGACTCCTTCAACAGCTGTTTGTATCTATTTTGAGCCTTTCTTGCTTCATCTGTATCGCCTAGAACGTCCAGGGCATCTGCAAGAGCTTTCCATGCAATTGGAGAGTCTGGTTGCATCTCAATCGCCTTCCGGTAATAATCCATACCCTCTTTGATTCGACCTACGTTGAATACAACTTGTCCCAGATACATCAATAGGCTATGATCGTCTGGGTTGAGTTCCAACATCCGAAGGTACACTTTCTCTAACTCAGCCGGTCTATTCAGTCTCTGCAGTGTTCTTGATAAGCCGATTAGGACCTCATGGTCATTCGGGGATAATATCTCCGCCCTCCTTAGCACAAGTAGTGCCTCCTCCCACTCTTCCAACCTATGATAGGCCATCCCGAGGTAGACAAGTGCCTGAAAGTAGTCCTCCTTTATTGCGAGACTGCTCTGAAATGCATCAACTGCTTCCTTCCACTTTCCCTTCTGGTAGTACGCAAGCCCCAAATCTGACCAGTATTCAAAAACATCCGGCCTGATTCTTACACATTCCTTCAGGCTCTTGATAGCATCATTCGATTTTCCAAGTCGGATATACAGCCTTCCCAAGTCGTTAAACGCTGACGCATTTTCCTTATCCAACTTAACACATTGCTTGAAGGCCCTCTCAGCATCTTTCCCTTGTCTAAGAGAGAGGTATGCTTTTCCAAGAAGATGCCATTGCTCCGAATCGTTAGGATTGGCCGTGAGTCTATCGGTGATGCTCTTGACATCTTTTTCAGTGAATGACACAATCATCAATCCTTCATAGTCGTGTCCTAAGGCAGAAAGATACTCAGTATTCCGATGCCAAACACGATGATGATTACGATAATCAGGAGGACACAAATGCAGCATCCTCCACAACAGCACGGTCTACGTCGATATCGGTACCTAGGCCCAAAACCTCCTGGTCTGAAAAGTGGTCTTCCTCTTCCTCCTCTTCTCATTACAGTCAATCCCTTGAACCTCGCTTGATATTGTGTGTCATAACCTTTTCGAGCAAAGCTATCAGAAGTCATCAAGTCCCTCAAGGTCAATCCTGGGCTGAAGTACAGCCTCATATTGCCCTCTAACTCCTCGCGACTCAATTGCTATCTTCACTATCTCATTAAGTCTGTCAGAAAGCATCAGGTAGTTTCCCTGACCCTGACTACGCAGCTCCTCACATAATCGCTTTACGTCCTTTGGTTCTGCGTTTAGCTCTCTCAGAAGAAGTTCTCGCATCGGAATATAATCGCGTCGG
>JBHLND010000395.1:0-488 GCA_048937485.1 Promethearchaeota archaeon | reverse complement strand
ATGCACGCTCATATTTGCAGCTTTCAAAACCCGGTATCCGTTGCCAGTTCTCCATAGGGCTGAGCCATCAAACCAGTCCTTTTCAGAGCGTGTAAGAAATCCATCAATTTCCTCTATTACAAGCAAAGTTTCTCGATATCTCGCGTTCATCAACTCAGTCAATATTCCAGCAGATTTACTCTCAGCGATTGCATTGGCATTGAAGAAGAGGGTTGAACCGCCATTCTTTAGCTGAGTTGCGACGAGATCAAGAAAGTGGGGGTAGAGCGCCGCTGAAGCATGATTCAGATTCGAAATATGATTCAATGATTTCATCAGTTTGAAGATGTCGGAATCCAGCCCAAAGAGCTCTGGCATATCAATTAGGGAAAGCATTACCTTACCAGATCTCAACCAATTCCTATGATAGAGATGCGCAGTGGCCAACTGAAGAAGGTCCACTATGGTTCCCCATTCATCTACCTCGAGCTGGTTGTCAATCACATTGT
>JBHLND010000394.1:0-2777 GCA_048937485.1 Promethearchaeota archaeon | reverse complement strand
TGCGACAGAGGAATTTGTGGCACTGGCTGAGCATCTCCAAGCTGCAGTTACTACTTCGGTTGGAGCTAGAGGAGCAATACCTGAAGACCATCCATTATCGCTAGTCCCGGCCAGCTTTGGAGCTATCGGAGCCCAATGCGAATCGGACATGGTCCTGCTCGTGGGAGGAAGGTTTGGCGATTTAGATTTCTGGGGGCGAGAACCTGGGTGGGGAAATTGTGCTGAACAGAAGCTGATTCAGATTGACATTGCACCGGAAATGATCGCACATAACCGTGTGGTGGACCTTGCGATCGTAGGCGACGCCAAGAGGACTCTCAAAGAACTTCACAATATTGTGAAAAAGAAACCAAAGGCAAAGCCGCGCCCTGTGATGAAAGATTGTAGGGAGGCACAGGATTCTTGGCTTGAAGACTTCGTCACACAGGGCAAATCTGATCAGACTCCTATACATCCACTTAGAATGGTTCAGGACATCCGCAGCTTCTTCCCGCGCAATGCAATTTCGATTGTGGACGGGGGGAATATTGCCGTGTGGGCAATTTACCTCAATAGAATATACGAGCCTCGAACTTTCTTGTGGGCATCTGATTCGGGACATCTTGGCGTCGGTACCGGTTATGCTATTGGCTCAAAACTGGCTCATCCGGATAAGGAGGTCTATGTGATCTCTGGTGATGGTGCTTTCATGTTCAATGCTTCAGAACTAGAAACGGCAAGACGACTAAAACTTCCATTCACCATCATAATTGCCAATGATGGAGCCTACGGAATGATAAAAGCAGGGCAAAAGGGGCTCTATGAGGAAAGGTATGTCGGTGTTGACTTTGTGGATATAAGGTACGACAAACTCGCCGAGGCGATGGGCTGCTTTGGTATCAGAGTCGAGAAACCAGATGATATAACACCCGCCTTAGAAAAAGCAAGAGAATCAGGACTACCTGCAGTCATTGATGTGGTCGTGGATCCGAACATCAACCTAAATCCACCAGACTTCGCATCCGTTGCCTCTGTTTGGCTTGAAGGCTGTCAATTGCCGGGTGATGAGTAATTGAAAGCTGCTGTTTATGAGGGAGCTGACGATATCCAAGTAAAGGAAGTTCCAGAACCACAGATTGGCCCAGCCGACGTATTAGTCAGACCCAAGTACGTCGGAATCTGTGGAACAGACCTGAGTGCCTGGGAATATGGGATGTACGAGGGCGGTCTCATAATGGGGCATGAGTTCACTGCAGAAGTTGTGGACGTAGGAGAGAACGTCAATAGATGGGAGAAGGGGGATAGAGTGGTCCCGAATTCTCTAATCCCCTGCGGCAAGTGTTCTTTCTGTACAAAGAATAGGCACTCTCTATGTGAAGACATGCAGATGGTTGGAATATCGATGGATGGAGGGCTGGCGGAGTTTGCAGCACTGCCAGAAGTGGTGCTGCACGAGCTCCCGGAATCGATAGACTATAAGACTGGAGTCTTCATCGAGCCACTCTCCATCGTTGTCAGGGGGTTCAAGAGGACATCCTTTGAATCTGGAAACACAGTTCTTGTTCTTGGGACTGGACCAATCGGGTTACTGAGTCTGCAGCTGGCCCGGCTTAAGGGAGCTTCTGCTATCTACGCATCCGAGGTAAAACCTGGAAGGCTTTCCATGGCAGAGAAAGCTGGTATAGAGGCAGCTATCAATCCCAAGAAAGAGTCACTTCCTCTGAGAATAGAGGCGCTCACGGTTGGAATGGGTGTTGACCTAGTAGTAGAATGCACTGGTGCACCAGGACCGACAGCAGAAGCATTTCAGCTTGTCAAGAGGGGAGGGAATATCCTAATACTTGGAATCAGCGAAGAGGCTGTGGAGGTGGATTTCATGACAGGAGTGCTGAATGAGCTTGACGTGCAGTTCAGCTATCTCGGTTATGCAGAGTTCCCTGAAGCTATTCAGCTCATTGCTAGCAAGGAAATAGATCCATCGCCTTATATTTCGAGGATTGTCCCTCTCGAAAGGGTTGTCGAGGACGGGTTCGAGGCACTTACCAGTCCAGACAGTAATGAAGTGAAAGTGCTAGTCGAGATATGATTGGAGGATAGAGAATGACAAAGAGAATGGAGCTTGGTTGCGACACGTACCTTGAGAAGTTCAAGGAGAGAATCAATGCAGACAAGGCCTACAATGAATTGGCGGCCAAAATCGAAGACTCCTACACACTCGTTCTGCAGGCTGAGCCAGAGAAGGGTGTGGATGAAACAAGGGTCTTCGGATTTGAGATTTCTAGAGGAAAGATGACTGATTTATGGACAGGTGAACGCGAAACATCGTATATCCTGAGTGCACCTTACCGTGTTTGGGTAGACATCCTGCTTGGGAAGATCGGAGCGAACAGAGCTTTCATCACAAGGAAACTGAAGATAAAGGGGAATATGCCAAGGCTTCTGAAAACAGCAAAGGCAACAGATCGGCTCGTTGAGATACTGCAAGGGGTACCAACCGAGTTCCATGGGGACTTCAGTGAGTATTCTTTTGGGTAATACCTAAGGCGCGGTCGCTTAAAGGATACATGACAGCCAGAATGGCAAATGCTGCCGCAATGACAGCTAACGGCAATGCATACACAAGGGGTGATGAAACCTCTCCAGGGGCAAACACAAACATTCCTGCCACAGACGCAGCCACATTTACAAAGGTGTACTGCACCAATTCTACCGGTAGGGCACCCCACTGGATGTTTCTGATTTTGTAAATGGAAATGGCGGAAGCCAGAAAGAGTCCCAGGCACCAGGATGCAATCACA